>JACRCY010000272.1 GCA_016218785.1 Deltaproteobacteria bacterium | reverse complement strand
TTGTCGATCCGCGCGATCCTCGCGTTGCCCGAGTCCGCGATGTAGATGGTGGTGCCGTCCGGAGAGACCGCGATCCCGTTGGGGTTCGACAGCGGCGCCGTAGCGGCGATGGCGCCCTCGGGCGCCAGGCCAGTTGCCCCGGTGCCGGCAACCGTGGTGACAGCCCGGGTAGCCACGTCGATCCGGCGCAGCCTCTGGTTGGCGTAGTCCGACACCAGCACGCCGCCCCCGGGGGCCGCTGCAACGAATGCAGGATACCTGAACTGCGCCGCACTCCCGACCCCGTCCGCGAATCCCGGCGTCCCGTTCCCGGCGAGGGTGTCGATGGTGCCGTCCGGCAGCATGATGCGGACGACATGGTTCTGGTACTCGGACCACACGACGCTGCCGTCGGGAAGGACCGCGACCGAGAGCGGCGCCGAGATCGCCGCGTTGGTCGCCGAGTAGTCCCACGTGCCCGGGCCCGCCGACCCCAGGTCGCCGCAGTAGTCGGTGAACCCGTTGCCCGCGATGGTCTCGATGGTGCCGCCGATGGTGAAGCGGCGGATGCGGTGCCCTGCGTACTCGGCGATGTAGACCTGCCCCGCCACCGACTGCGCCATCCCGAAGGGGGCGTACAGGGTCGCGGATGTCGCTGGTCCCCCATCACCGCCCGAACCTGCCGATCCGGTCCCGGCCACCGTGCTGATGTTCCCCCCGAGCCAGAACCGGCGCACGCGGTTGTTCATGCTCCACTCGGCCACCAGAACGCTGCCGTCGTTCGCCGCTACCACGCCGATTGGCTGCAGGGTGGCCGACGTGGCTGGACCGCCATCACCGCTCGCTCCGCAGCTTCCATGGACCCCAGCAACCGTGGAAATGGTGCCGGATGCAATCCTCCGCACGACGCAGTTGTCGAGATCCGCGATGACGTACGAACCATCAGTCAACGCCGCGATGTCCGTAGGGTAGGCGAGTTGGGCGCTCGTCGCCGGCCCCCCGTCCCCTCCAAACCCTCGCTGACAGCTCCCGCCGAGGTTGGTCCATGTGCTTCCGTCAGGGCTGAGCCGGCCGACGTAGTGAGAGTACTGGATGGCGGAGATGATGGAACCGTCGGGAGCCCGCTTGAGTCCCGTAGGATACGAGAGGTAGTCGTACAGAGGGTTGGTGCTCGCCGGGCACCGCAAGAAGCACAAGCCGGCGCCGGCCACGGTGTGGACGAAGCCGTCCGGCCCGATCGTGCGGATCAGACACTCGTCGACGAAGAAGATGCTGCCGTCAGGGGCACCCGCCACACCTGCGAGGGCGACGACGGTAGCTGAGGCAGCCACGCTCCCGTCGGCCGAGAAGGCCGAGACTCCCGTGCCGACGACGCTGGAGATCGTGCCATCGACGGCCACCTTTCTCAGTCGAAGGTGATAGCGGTCCGCGGCGACGATGCTGCCGTCAGAGAGCACCGTGACCCCTTCGGGATGACTCAGGCTCGCCGCCGTGGCCGGCAGGCCGTCGCAGACGCCGCCGCCGGCCACGGTCTCGATGATGCGCTCGCCGTCGAGGCAATCGGTCGCGCAGGCGTCCCCGCCCACCGTGTTGCCGTCGTCGCAGTACTCGTGGCCGGCCCACACGAAGCCGTCGCCGCAGCGGGCACGCTTGCAGGTGGGCAGGCACGCGCCGGTGTAGGAGTTCGCGTGACCGTCGTCGCACTCCTCGAACGGCTCGTCGACCACGCCGTCGCCGCAGCGGGCGTACACCACGGCCGCATCCTCAGCCCCGTCGCCGGTCCCGGAGTCGGCACCATCCTCCAACGCCGCATCCGCGCTTGCCGCATCAGCACCGGCCTCGATGCCCGCATCTGGCACCCCACCCTCGGCGACGACCGGGTAGGCGCTCAGGTCGAGGACGCAACCGGTGATGAGCGCCACGAGGGCCGTCACGGCCGTCAGCACGCATCGCGCTCCGTGTGTCGGCATCATCGGCCCCCTCCTCTACTGACCCCGCAGGCAGCAGCGGGCGGCGAGATGCCCGCTCATGTTCGAGGGGGCGCCGTTGAGATGCAGCGTGAAGGCGCCCGCGCCCGTTCTGTCGAGGCAGGAACCGCTGCGGAGCGCCCCCGCTGGCAGGCCATCCACGAAGCCGGTGCCGTTGTCTACTCGGCCATCCACCCCCCACGTCTGGTCCCCACCGTCCCCATACCCGGCGGGCCACGACCCGATGCTCGCGCCGTCGCTGAACGCGTGCTGGGTCCACGCCTGCCCTGCCTGCCACCAGTCCGCCACCCATTCCCAGTAGTTGCCGATCATGTCGTACGCACCGAAGCGACTCACGCACGAGATGGCCTGCCCGGCGAGGCCCGGGTCGCCGGCGCAGGTGTTGCAGTTGCTGGTCGAGGCCGGACCCGTGCAGCTCCCCACCTGCGGCCAGCTTCCAGGGTCCGGGGTGCCCGACACCGCGGTCTGCCACTCGGCGTTCGTGCACACGCTCTTGCCGGCGTTGGCGCACATCGCTGCCGCCTGGAACCAGGTGATGCTCGCCTGGGGCGTCGCGCCCGCGACCGAGCATGCGAGCGCGGTCGTGTCCTGGCCGTGCTCGCTGCCGAGGCTGCCGCTCCCGCACTTGGTCGCCTCGAAGCGGTCGATCCAGAAGTCCCCGACCTTGACCATCTCGTCGAGGACACCGGACACCGTGCGCTTGCAGACGACGTACGGCGGCTCGGTGGAGTCATAGGTGAAGCCGCGCGGGCACTGCGTGGCCTCGAGCGCCGCGACGCGCACCGCCAGCGGCTCCAGTGCGGCGAGGCGGGCTTCGAGCGCGTCAAGCCGCGTCGTGTCGCAGACGGCGCCGGTCGGCCCAGTCGCGCCCGTCAACCCGGTCGCGCCCTCGGGACCGGTGGCGCCGGTAGCGCCGGGGTCGCCTACCGGCCCCGTGGGACCCGTCGGGCCGGGGCCGAGGGGTGTGGTCTCCATAGTGCACGACGACAGCGCCACCAGGAGGATCGCAACGCGCGTCATGACCGGCCTCCTGTTCCGTCGGCTTCAGGGCCCCGCCGTCGCCGTATGCCCACGACGCCGATGACCGCCACCGCCAGGCCCAGGCCGAGCCATGGGGCGGTCGTCCTACCCGCGTGCTCCCCCTGCGGCGCGGCGGCCTCCAGGCGGGCGAGGCGGGACCGCAGGTCCGCGACCTCTCCGGCGAGTTGGTCCTTCTCGGTCTTGAGTTCCTTGATCGCTTGCATGGTGAGCATGCTCACCTCGGGGCCGTACTTGACGGACATGTAGCCGTCGTCGCCTCGGTCCACGAAGTCTGGCGCAACTCGCTCGACCTCTTGCGCGATGAGGCCGTATTGCCTGCCGGCCCCAAGATGCCGATCCGGGAACTCCGCGCTCCGCCACTCAAAGGTCACCGGTCGCAGACCAGCCAACTTGGAGAGTGCCCCGTCTAGCGACGCGATGCTCTTCTTCAAGCGTTCGTCGGACGCGCACGAACCGGCGAGTGCTGCTCCGTCAAAGCGCTGCAGGCAGCCATTGGTTCCCGAGGTACCGACGCGGATGTCGCCGATGACTTGTAGCGGCACTACTGGGGTGGTCGTCCCGATGCCGACGTTGCCCGCTGTGTCGATCAGCATCCTCACATCGGCGCTTCCGTTCGTGCCGAAGTAGAGACTGTTGCCGGTTTCGGCAAAGAGGTAGGGCGCCAAACTGGTACCTGACCCGAAGATGGCCTTGTGGAAGAACAGTCCACCACCGGTCGTGGTCCCATCGTTCAGCTGGAAGGCCCATCGGCTTCTGATGGTGCCGTTGACGTCCAAGGGCTGTCCCGGGACCGACAACCCAATGCCGACGTTGCCGTCACCTCTCACCACCAACCTCGTGGCGCCCCCGTACTGGGCATTGATGAGGTGCCTGTCGTCAGGCGTTCCGCCGGTTCCCTTCGTGTGGAAGAAGACGTCGGCATTCTGGTCACCATCCACCATCCCGACGCGTGAGGCGTAGGTGTTGCTCATCCCCCCTTGCTCCTGGAGCACGTGGAGCATGGCCGTCGGGTTGGCCGTCCCGATGCCCACGTTGCCCGAGCGCGCAACGGTCATTCGCACAGCCGGGGTCAGCGGGTCCCCCCCGTTGCCGGCAACTGCCGTCCAGAAGTTGATTCCGTCGAGGCCAAAGCCGGCGCCGCTCGCGTAGTTGTAGCCGCTGCGGTACCGGAGTGCCGAAGGGCTCGAAGCGAAGAAGTTGTAGCCCACGTTCGCATACGAGTTCCCAGGCACCCCAAGCCCGGTTGGCACAAGTACGGCCTGCGCGCCGTAGTCATCGGTGACGGCCAGAGCTCGTCTTGAGTCCCCGGGGCCAAAGGCCACGTGCAATCGGTCCTGGAGGGTGGTGGCTCCCAAGCCAAGCCGCCCACTCCTGTCCACCACCAGCTTGGCCTCGCCCGCACCGTTCTGGACCGACAGGAGGTCGCCGTCCGTGTACGCCGTCGCGTTCGTCGCGCCCGCCACGTGGTTGGCGCTCAGTGTGAGCTGTGTGTCGTTCGTGATGGTCGCGACCGTGAACACTTCGCCGGCCACCTTGATGGCATCGCCGACACGGACCTCCTGGGTGAACAGGGTGCCCAGGCCGATGAGAGTGCTCCCACCGGCGAGGACCGCGACGGTGCCCGTGAGGGGCGCAGCGAAGGTGCCGGAGACCTGCAGATCGGCCGTCGGGGTCGTGGTGCCGATGCCGACGCGCCCGCCGTCGTAATAGGTGTAGCCGGGGCCAATCGTCCACGGCGTGCTCGGGCCGGGGTCGCCCGTCGCTCCAATCGACCCCGTGGGCCCTGTCGCGCCCGAGGGCCCCGTGGCCCCGGGCTCGCCGGTAGCACCTATCGCGCCCTCTGGCCCGGAGGCCCCAGTCGGGCCGGGGCCGAGTGGCGTGGTCTCCATGGTGCACGACGCGAGGGCCACCAGGAGGATCGCAATGCGCCTCATGAACGGCCTCCTTGTCCGTCTGGACCTCGGTCGAGCGGCGTGCCTGCCCGTCGTCGTCGGACCAGCACGACCCCGGCGCCAACGCCAACCATCCCGAGCGCGGCCCAGGGCGGAACTCCAGCAGCCGGCTGCTCTCCGCACCGCCCCGAAGCCATCGCCTTCTCCACCCGCGCCAGCCGCCCCTCCAGCGTGACCACTTTCGTGGCGAGATGGTCCTTCTCGGACTTCAGTTCCTTGACTGCGTCGACGAGCATCATCTCGAGCGGCGAGTAGTTGACGCGCAGCTTGCTGTCGCTGCCGCGGACAACGAGTTCGGGCGCAGCCGAGGCGACGTCCTGGGCGATGAGTCCATAGCCGAGCTGCTGGCGCGGATCGTCCTTGAAACGGTACTGCGCCGGCCTGAGCCGCGTCAGCGTCTCCAGCGAGCCCGAGAGGTAGCGGATGTCTTGTTTGAGGGTGCGGTCCGACGGGCAGTTCCCCGAGACACAGGTCGCGCCGACCTTCAGGCCAGGCGTCGTGCCCTGGACGTCGAGTACGGCGCTGGGTGTCGGCGTCCCGATGCCGACTCTGCCGTCGTTCCTCACGATCAGTCCGACTGATCCGGCATTCTCGACGAAGAGGCCGTCCCCGCTTCCTCGGGCATCAATATGGAGGCCCTGGTGGTCTACGAGGTTGCCGCCGGGGTTTGACTGGGAGATTCGTAGAACTGGGTAGTTGTCTGCCGCCGTCGTAACGAAAAGCACGCGTGGACTACCGTTGGGCGCGCCTTCGACATGCAGTTTGCTGCTCGGGGTGGTCGTCCCGATGCCGACGTTGCCAACTCTATTGATGACCGCGGCTTGACTACCCTGGGAAAGGAACCTGATATCCCCAGTCCCAATGTCATAGCCGCCGCTAAGCTTGATGGAGGATCTCTGCACGCTCGTGCTTCCCGCCCCGACTTCGAGTGTGGAGTTGTCATAGTGCGTTAGCACTTGCGCTGACTGCATCAGGCGGATGTTGCCGGTCATCGTCAGGTGCTCTACCGGGCTCGTCGTCCCGATGCCGATGTTGCCGTCCCCGGTGATCCGCAGCTTCTCTGAGAGCGTCCCGGCGGCATCGCGCGTGAAGAAGATCATGTCGCCCTTCGTCGTGTCGTACTGCGAGTTCTGGAGGTAGATCGCCCCCGACGCCCCACCGCCGCCGCCAGCGTTCAAGGCGTAGAACCCCATCCCGACGGAGTTCCCGTTCGCTCCATCGAAATTCCGAATCAGCAACTGGGGGACCGTTTCAATCGCGTTGAGGTCGCTTGCTGAGTTGTCGGAGTCATGTCGGACCTCCAGCGTCGTTGCCGGAGTCATCGTTCCGATTCCAGTTCGGCCGCTCCTGTCCAGCACCAGCTTCCCCACCCCCGCGCCGTTCCGAACCGCCAGCAGGTCCCCGTCCGTGTACGCGGTCGCGTTGGTCGCACCCGCCACGTGGTTGGCGCTCAGGGTGAGCGACGTGTCGCTGGCGATAGCCGCTACGGTGAACACTTCGCCGGCCACCTTGATGGCGTCGCCAACTCGTAGCTCCTGGGTGAACAGCGTGCCGGCCCCGACGAGCGTGCTCGAGCCCGTGACCACCGCCACCAGCCCCGTGAGGGGCACGGCGAAGGTGCCGGAGACTTGCAGGTCAGCGGCGGGCGTCGACGTGCCGATGCCCACGCGCCCGCCGTCGTAGTAGATGTAGCCGGAGCCGATCGTCCAGGGCGTGCTCGGGCCGGGGGCGCCCTCGGGGCCGGTCGCGCCCTCGGGCCCGGTGGGGCCCGTGTCGCCCGTCGGGCCAGTGGGACCCGGGGCACCGGTGGGCCCGGTAGCGCCCTCGGCCCCGGTCGGCCCGGTCGGGGCGGGCCCGAGGGGCGAGGATTGCAGGCTGCACGACGACACCAGCAGCACCAGGAGCGTGGCTGTCCACCGCATCGACTTCCTCCTCGAGGGCCAAGCTGCAGTCAGCGATTGGGTCCGCGGCCCTCCGCCTCGGCGGCCCGGAGCGCGTCGCGGGCGGCGTGCAGGCGGAGGGCGAGGTGCGCCAACCCGGGGTCGCGCCAGAACTGCGGCACGAGCGTGTCCACCTGGGGGCCGAGCGCCTCGTAGGCCGCCTCGAGCTGCTCCTCCAGATCGGCGCGGTCGGCGGTCAGGGCCACGGCGCGGTCCGTGAGCTTGCGGATGTCGCGTTCGTGTTCGGCCGCGACGTGCGCCAGACGGGCCTCCAGGTCACGAACCTGAACTCCCACGCTCTCGTCCACGGTCCCTTCGTCGGCCTTGGCCTGCGACAGGACGAACCTCAGGTCGGCGAGCGCCACGCGCAGCGCGCCCTCGCGTTTGCGCGCGGCCTGGTCCACCTGACCCATGCGCGCGTCGAGCGCCTCCAGCTCCTCCTGGTCACGGGCCAACCGCTCCTCGGCGTCCCGCAGGTTGGCGACGGCCACGATGACCTCGATGTCGTTGACGCCGAGGCCCAGGAGTGCCTCGGCGGTGTCGCGCAGGGCGTCGCGCATGTCCTGCCGGGCCTCCTGGAGACTCTGGGGCTCTGCTGGCGGGGCCGCACCCTCGTCCTGCGCCACCAGGCCCCAGAGCTGGCGCACGCCGCCGGGCTCGGTTTCGGGCGGGGCCGCGTAGTCGGACGACCGCGAGGCGTGACTGCGGCGAGCCTTGCTGTCACCGGGGGTCTTGCGGCTCGGGCATCCGGGCACTTTTTCCAGCGCCGCGAGCAGGTCCGCGGCAGTCTGGAAGCGTCGGTCGGGCTCCTTCTCGAGGCAGCGCAGGACGGCGTTGTCCAGATCGGGGGGGATGGCCGCCTGGGGTCGCCGCTGGCTGGGCCGGTCGGGCTGCTTCATTCGGTGCGCATGAAACAGCTCGATGGTCCTCCCGAGGAACGGCGGCTCCCCCACCAGCAGCTCGAAGGCCACGCAGCCGATGGAGTAGATGTCGCTGCGGCCGTCCACGCCGACCCCGCCGGCCTGCTCCGGCGCCATGTACAGCGGCGTGCCGAAGATCTGCCCCCGGCGCGTGAGCGGCACGCTGTCCATGTGGTCGGGGGCCACGATCTTGGCGATGCCGAAGTCCAGCACCTTGAGCACGTCGGCGCGGCCGCGGTGTTCGACCAGGATCAGGTTCTCCGGCTTGATATCGCGATGGACCACGCCCTGCTGATGAGCGTGGTGGACCGCGTCGGCGAGCTGGAGGAGGAGGCCAAGGGCACGCGACACCGGGAGCGCGCCCAGCCGCCGGAGAAGCGCGTCTACCCGCTCTCCCTCGGCATACTCCATCGTCAGGTAGAACCGGCCGTCGGGAAGCTGGCCGAAGTCGTAGACGCTGATGATGTTGGGGTGCTGGACGCGGTTGGTGGCGCGGGCCTCGCGCCGGAACCGCGAGACGAACTCGCGCTCCGCCGCCAACGAAGCCTGGAGGATCTTGAGCGCCTCCTTGCGCCCCAGGTTGAGGTGCTCGGCGAGGTACACCTCGCCCATCCCACCCTCACCGAGCTTCGCGAGGATGCGGTACCTCCCGTCGAGAACCGTTCCGATCATGCGGAACCCCCATCACCCCGGGCCAGGCCATGCTACCACCAACGGAGGGACGCAGACCAATGGTCTGCGTCAATAGCGGGAGCAGGCGTCGTTGGGGTAGGGGCGGTGCGTTCGTTTGATTCGACCCGTGCGTGATACCTGACCTCACCCAGGCGCAGCGTGATTGGGAAACGACCACTCCACCCCGCCGCCCTCCTTCCCCGGCCGGCCGAATCGCCGCGGGCGGAGGAGTTGGGCTCGGTGAGGCGGGTGGTGTGGATCTGCACCGTGCCCTCGCGGACGCGCAGGGGGCCCTACGGGCAGGAAGCTTGAAGCGGTTTTCCCCGGACGGGGGAGGAGCCTGGGGACAGGGGCAGGGGGACCGGTCCCGAGGCGGTTCGCAGGATGGCAGCGCGCGGGCGACGAGACGCACGCGGCCCCGGCGACGGGGTGATGGGGCCGACGGGGGCCGGACCGGCTTGGGGGAGGCGGTGGGGTGGCGGGCGCCGGTCCGCGGCCCGGCACCCACCTATCCCCCGGGCAGCTCAGCCGGCGTTCCCGTCGAGCTGCGCCCGTGCGAAGGCCGCGGCCTCGGTGCCGGGATAGCGCTCGAGGACGTAGCCGTAGATCTGGCGCGCGCGGGCCGCGTCGCCGAGCTTGTCGGCGTAGACGCGGGCGAGCAGCACCCAGGCGCGCTGCGCCTCCGGGTCGTCGGGCGCCTCGTCGGCGGCGGCGCGCAGCGCGCGCCCCGCCAGGTGGTACTCCTTGGCCGCGGCGGCCGCGCGCCCCACGGCCACGTGGCGAGCGGGCGGC
>JACRCY010000261.1 GCA_016218785.1 Deltaproteobacteria bacterium | reverse complement strand
CACCCGCGCGGCGCGCGGCCGGAACGCCGGCGGCAGGGGGCGGAGCCAGGCGGGCGCCACGTCGTACAGGTAGACGTTGTCGGCCACCTGGCCCGAGAAGTAGGCCGACGGCGCCTCCGACAACCACTTCAGGCGCACCGCCCCGCCGCGCTTCGCCTGCACCCAGTAGTTGTCGGCGCCGTCGCGGAAGAACTGCACCGCGGTGCGCGGCTCCGTCTCGTAGGACAGGATGCGCACCTCGGGCGCCACCGACGGCAGCGGCACCGGGCCGGCGCCCATCTCCACCATGACCGAGCCGAAGAACAGCTCGCCCCCCTCGCGCGGCGCGCCGCCGACCGCCACGGGGCGCTGCGCGCGGTCGGCGATCCCGAGGCTCCCGTCGGGGCGGACCAGGTCCAGCGCCTGGCCGCGCTTGAACGGGACCACGCTCGGGTTGAAGACCGTGTGGTAGCTCAGCGTGCTCTCGGGCCCGGTCTGCCGGTCGGGCCGGAACGCCGTCATGCGGTCGAGCGCGGTGTCCCCTGGCGGTGGCGCGCGGAGCGTCTTCTCCCCGGGGGTCGGCTGCGGCGGATCGACGGGCGCCGGCAGCAGGCGGTCACCGCGGCGGATCGCCTGGGGGTTCCGCCCCTCGCGGGGCTCGCCGATGGTCGCGGGGGCCGCCTCGCGGCGCACGCGGACGTACTCGTGCACCACGGGCGCGTCAGCCAGCGCCACCGCGGCCGTCGCGAGCAGGACCGCCGCGACCATGCCCCGCCCGCACGCCACCGCCTGTCGCCCCATGACCGGCACCACCAGATTGTAGCCGCCGCAGGCCGGCGGTTCCACGCGGCCCCGTCGATCAGACGCCGTGGCGCGCTTGGGCGCACGCCACGGCAAGCCCCCCTTCTTGTCCCCCCCGACGCGCCATGCTAGCGTTTTCCCTCGTGTCCACGGTCGAGCCGCGGCCCCCCAGCAAGAAGGTCCTCGAGGTGCGCGCGGCGATTGCGCCCCCGAGCGACGTCAAGAAGAGCCGCCGCATCTTCGTCAACCGCAACCTGCGGATGGACGAGATCGAGCTCGTCGGCTTTGACATGGACTACACGCTCGCCATCTACGACCAGCCCCGGCTGGAGCGCCTCTCCATCGAGGCCACCCTCCGGAAGCTGGTGGAGCAGCGCGGCTACGACCGGGCCATCCTCGGCCTCGAGTACGACCCCGCCTTCGCCACCCGCGGCCTCGTGGTCGATCGCCGGTGCGGGAACATCCTCAAGATGGACCGCTACGGTCACGTGGGGCGTACCTTCCACGGGCGCCGCGCCCTCTCCCGCGAGGAGCGCCGGGAGCTGTACCAGACGGTGCGCATCCGGGCCTCGCAGGCGCGCTTCGCCTGCATCGACACGCTCTTCGCGCTGCCCGAGGCCACCATGTACGCGACGCTGGTCGACTTCCTCGACCGGCGCGGCAAGCTCAACTACAACCAGCTGTGGCAGGACATCCGCGAGTCGATCGACGAGGCCCACCGCGACGAGACGCTCAAGCGCATCATTACGGCCGACCTCGGCGCCTACGTCGAGCGCGACCCCGACCTGGCGCTGACGCTCCACAAGCTCCGCTCCGCGGGCAAGCGCCTCTTCCTCCTCACGAACTCGCTCTGGAGCTACACGAACGCCGTGCTCTCGTTCCTCCTCGACGGGGTGCTCGAGGCCTACGCCTCGTGGCGCAGCTTCTTCGACGTCATCGTCGTGGGGTCGCGGAAGCCCGACTTCTTCAGCGGCAAGGAGCCGTTCCTGGAGATCGACGACCAGGGGGCGCCGCACGGCAAGGCCGGGTCGCTGCAGCGCGGGCGCCTCTACCAGGGAGGCAACATCGGGGACTTCGAGCGCCTCGCCGGCTCGAGCGGAGACCGGGTCCTGTACATCGGCGACCACATCTTCGGCGACATGCTGCGCTCGAAGAAGTCGACGACGTGGCGCACGGCGATGGTCATCCAGGAGCTGGAGCACGAGATCGGCCTGCACGAGCGGCTGGCGCCGCGGGTGGCGCGGCTCGAGGCCGTGGAGCGGCGGCTCCCGATCCTCGAGTCCGAGGTGACCCAGCAGCAGACGCAGCTGCGCTCGCTGCAGAAGCTCCGCGACACCCCCGAGGTCGAGGCCGCGCGGCGCACCGCCCGCGAGCTCCTCGAGGACCTCCGCGACCAGCTGCGCGAGACCACCGACGAGCAGGCGAAGCTCGAGGCGGAGCTCCAGGCGGCCTTCAACCCCTACTGGGGCGCCATCTTCCGCGAGGGGGCCGAGAACAGCCGCTTCGGGGAGCAGGTCGAGGACTACGCGTGCGTCTACACCAGCCGCGTCTCGAACTTCCTCGCCTACTCGCCGACGCAGTACTTCCGGTCGCCGCGCGACCACATGCCCCACGAGCTGGGCTGACCGGCTATGGGGCCCGGCATCGCGCGGGGAGCGCGCGGTGGGGGGAGGCTCGCCCCGGCTTTGCCGGGGCGAGGGGGGACGGGAACGTCCCCCCCTAACGGAACCGGGCCAGGACCCGCCGCGCCGCGTCCACCTCCGGGACGCGCAGCGCGAGGCAGGCCGCGCCGTAGGCCAGCACGCCGACCACGACGGGCACCAGCGCGACCAGGGCGGCGGCCCCGAGGCCCCGCGTACCCACGGCGCGCTCGAGGAACCGCGCGCTCCCCCAGACGACGACGCCCATCAGCACCGCCGCGGC
The DNA here is from genome assembly GCA_016218785.1 of Deltaproteobacteria bacterium. Classification (GTDB taxonomy): domain Bacteria; phylum Myxococcota_A; class Polyangia; order JACRCY01; family JACRCY01; genus JACRCY01. The sequence continues at coordinate 2,283 of JACRCY010000261.1, read as the reverse complement.
GCTCACCTTGGCGAGCATCACGGCCAGGTCGCGGCGCAGCAGGCCCCCGTAGCGCCGCTGGAAGGCGGCGAAGAGCACGCCCGCGTTGACCACCGCGGCCGCGGCCACGCCGAGGGCCAGGCCGCGGAACTTGAGCACCGGGTAGAGGCTGAGGTTGAGCGCCAGGTTGGCCGCCACGGCCGCCAGCGACGCCACCACCGGCACCCGGGGCCGTTCGAGGGCGTAGAACGCGGGCGCCAGCGCCTTCACCGCCGAGTACGCGAAGAGGCCGAGGCTGTAGAAGAGGAGCGCCGCGGCGGTCGCCTCGGTGTCGGCGGCGGTGAAGCGGCCGTGCTCGAACAGCAGCCTGACGATGGGCCGCGCCAGCAGGATCAGCCCGACGGTCGACGGGATCGTGAGGAAGGCGACGAGGCGCAGCGCCTGCCGCAGGGTGTCGCGCAGGCCCTCCATGTCCTGGCCGGCGGCCTTGCGCGCGAGGCCGGCGGTGGCCGCGGTGCCGACGGCCACGCCGAAGACGCCGATGGGGAGGTAGAGGAGCCGGAAGGCGTACCCGAGCCAGGTGTTCGCGCCCGCCTCGTGCGAGGCGAACATCGTCGCGACCATGATGTTGACCTGGGTCGCGGCGAGCCCGACGGTGGCGGGCGCCATGAGCGACCCGACCCGGCGCACCCCGGGATCGCGGAGGCCCACCCTGGCGCGCCAGCGGAAGCCCGTCCGGTGCAGCGAGGGCATCTGGAGCACGAGTTGGCCGCCGGCGCCGAGCAGCGTGCCCACCGCCCAGCCGACGACGACCTGCCGCTCGGGGAGGCCGAGCAGGCCGAGGATGGCGCCCGTGACGATGGCGACGACGTTGAACATCGCGGGGGCGAGGGCGGGCGTGCCGAACTTCCCTTCGGCGTTGAGCATGCCCATGCAGACCGCGGCCAGCGACACCAGCGGCAGCACCGGGAGCATGATGCGGGTCATCAGGATGGTCAGCCGCTGCTGGTCGACGCCGAAGCCCGGCGCGAGGCCGCGCACCAGGGGCCCCGGCCAGGCCAGGGCGGCGAGCACGATGACGCCCAGGACCAGGCACAGGGCCGTGATGATGCGGTTCGCGAGGAGGAACGCCTCCGCGCGCGGTCGGTTCGTCAGGTAGTCGGTGAAGGTGGGGACGAAGGCCGCCGACAGCGCCCCCTCCGCGAAGAGGTCGCGGAGCAGGTTCGGGATGCGGAACGCGACCACGAAGGCGTCGGTGAGCGGAGAGGCACCCAGCAGCCCGGCGAAGACCTGCTCGCGGACCAGGCCCAGTACGCGCGAGAGCGACGTGGCGACGCCGATGACGCCGGCGGCGCGGGCGAGGCGTGGCTGCGGCGGAGGCGCGCCCGAGGTGCCGCCTGGCGCGGGATCGCTCGAACTCATTGACGGTTACAACGGTATCGTCGGCAGACACCTGCCGCAAATTGTCGCGGGCGAGGGAGGACGGCGGGAGAGGGGCGTGGTCGGCGACGACCGCGCTGGTCTACTTGAACGTGAGCGTCACCCGGGCGAGGATGACTTCCTTCCCGCCCACGACCTTCGTGAGCCGCACGTCGTACTTGTTGCCCGCCTTCACCGGGTCCTCGGTGTTGAGCTTGAAGACCGACTTGAGCGTCTTCTGCGTCGGGGTGACGTTGAACTCGATGTAGTGGACCTGGTCGGGCTTCCCCTTGGTGATGTCGTAGAAGACGACATTCAGCTTGTTTCCGCCGGCGGCCCCCTTCATGAACGCCAGGAAGTGGACCTGCCAGTTGCCGTTTTCGTCCTTGGTGAACGTGGACTTGTGGGCCTTCTTCAGCTCCTTGACCCACGCGCCGGTGTTGCCGGACGGGTCGGGCAGCGGCTGGTCCGACGTGATGATCTGGCCGGTCAGCTGACCCTCTGCGAGTCCCGGCGCGAACGCGATGAGCGCGCAGAACGCGGCGACGATGGAGAGCAAACGCATGGGCATCCTCCTCCGTCTCTGTAGGGTGCGCACCCACGTTACGCCGCGCTGCGTGAAAGAGCAAGTCCGCCCGCGGCCATGTCACGACCGATCAGGGACCCCGTAGCGCCGCAGCCGCCAGCCCCGAGGGTCGACCGCGGTGAGGTCGCGGGGAAGCGGCGGGCAGAGTGACCCCCGGCCCCCCGGGAGGGGGGCTACGTGAGCAGGCGGCGATGTGGAGCGGGCCAACGCCGGGGCGGGCAGGGTCAGGCGTCGTCGAAGGCCGCAGTCTCCAGCACGCTCCCGCAGAGCACCAGCAGGAAATGCTCGGCCACCTGGTG
>JACRCY010000260.1 GCA_016218785.1 Deltaproteobacteria bacterium | reverse complement strand
GGCGCCAGCCACATGACCAAGACCGGCGTCCCCATGGGCACGCCGCTCTACATGTCGCCCGAGCACTGCCAGGGCCGGGGCATGGACCATCGCTCCGACATCTACTCGCTCGGCGTCATGCTCTACCGCATGTTCTGCGGGAGCGAGCCGTTCACCGGCGGCACGACCATGGAGGTGATGCTGGCGCACATGACGCTGCCGCCGCCGCCGCCGCGACAGCTGGCCACGCTCCCCGAGGAGCTCGAGGGGGTCATTCTCCAGTGTCTCGCCAAGGACAAGGCCGAGCGGCCGGAGTCGGTGGCCACGCTGCGCGCCCTGCTGCTGCCGCTGCTCGACCGGCTCGCGGCCGGGGGCGGGGTGGCCCCCGAGAAGCTCTGCGACGCGCCCGCGCTGCCCACGCCCGACTCGGCCGCGATGCAGGCGCTCGTTGGCGGTGCGCCGGCAGCGGCGGCCCCGGCACGCCGCCCGCGGTGGCTCTACGCCGTGGCGACGGGCTTCGGCGTGGTCGCCATGGCCGTCCTGGCGGTCGTGCTCCTCTGGCCGAAGGCCCAGCCCGTGACCGCGCCGGCGCTCGCGCCGGCGACCCAGCCGGCCCCGCCGCCCAAGGCCCCGGAGACCGCGGCCCGGCCCGCCCCCGGCCGCCTGGTGGTCAGGACCAACGTCAAGAAGGCGACCTTCAAGGTCGACGAAAAGGTGGTCGGCGACGGGGCGGGCGTGCTCAAGCTCGACACCGTCGAGCCGGGCAAGCACAGCGTCGGGGTCCAGGCCGCGGGGTACGAGCCGCGCTCCGAGGAAGTGGAGATCGCGCCGCGCGGGCTGGCGGCGTTGACGTGGGACCTGAGGCCGGTGGTCGCGGCCGCGCCCCGGCGCCCGGGCCGGCCCCCGCCGCCGACGACGACCCGGCCCGCCGAGGTCAAGGCGGCGCCGGCCAAGGTTCCGACGGCGCCGCGCCCGGGGCGCGGCAGCCTCATCGACGGGCTCGACAGCAAGCCGGGCACCAAGTGATGTCGGAGGGAGGATGCGCATGAGCCTGCGTCGCCTGAGTCTCGCCGCCGTGATCGCGTTGGCGCTCCTCGGCGCGTCCCGGCCGGGCAGCGCGCAGACCGACCCCACGGAGCCCGCCCGCCGCCAGGAGATGCTGCGCCTCGCGCGCGAGGCCGACGGCCTCTACCGCGACGGCTACTTCCGCGACGCGCTCGAGCGGTTCCGCAAGGCGTACGAGGCCTTCCCGAACCCGAAGCTGCACTTCGCGCTCGGGGAGACCTGCTGGGAGCTGGGGCAGCTCGTGGAGGCGCTCCGCCACTACGAGGCGTACGGCCGCGACGTGGAGGAGCGCGAGCAGCCGCACAACTGGCAGCGCGCGCGCGAGCGCATCGTCAAGCTCCAGGCGCAGACCGCGACGCTGCACGTGCAGGCGAACCTCCTCGACGCCGAGGTCAGCGTCGACGGCAAGGTGGTCGGCCGGACCCCGCTGCGCGAGCCCATCCGCCTGATGCCGGGCCCGCACGTGGTGGTCGTGGGCAAGGCGGGCTACGAGAAGCAGGTCATCGAGCTGACGCTGAAGGGCGGCGAGATGGCGGCGCGCACGGTGAAGCTCCTGACCGAGGAGGAGGCGGCCTCGGGCCGGCGCGTGTTCCAGCAGGTCGAGGGCCAGCGCCGGGCGGCGCAGGAGAAGCTGCAACGCTCGCAGGCGCTCCAGCGCAAGGGCCTGCGCCTCTCGGGCTGGACCGCGCTCGCCGCGGGCACGGCGCTCCTGGCGACCGGCGGCACGTTCGGGATCCTCACGCAGAACGAGAAGTCGAAGGTCGAGGGCGCGGCCACGGGCACGCCGTGGAGCGACCTCCAGCCCCACGCCCACAGGTTCAACACCTACCGCCAGCTCTTCTACTATTGCGCGGGTATCGGCGCCGGCCTGGCGGTCTCCGGCGGCGTTCTCCTCGCGCTCGGCTACCGCCGCTCCCTCTCGGTCGAGCGCGCGCCCGCGCGCCTCTCCGCGCTGCCCGCCCTCGGCCCGCAGCACGCCGGCCTGGTTTTGGCCGGGAGCTTCTGATGCGCCCGGCCGCGGCGCTCGCGCGCACCGCTGCTCGGCCGCGGCTGCCGGCTACTGCGCCGACGGCGTGCGCGACCCGTGCGGCGAGGAGCAGTGCGACGGCGCCGACCTGGGCGGCCAGACCTGCGGGTCCCTGGGCTTCTACGGCGGCACCCCGAGCTGCCTGGCGAACTGCTGCCTGAGCCTCGCCGACTGCCAGGGCACCTGCGGCGACGGCTACGACGGCGCGGTCTCGGGGTACACGCTCGAGCTCGTCTGCGCCAAGCAGTAGCGGCGCCCCGAGCGGGATCTTCCCCCAGCCCGGAGACCGCACGGGCGAGGCGCGTTCACGGCTCGCGGTGGGATTCGCGATGCCGCGCGGCCTCGACCCAGTCGTCGAGCGACACGTGGCGGAAGAGGGCGTCACGTTCGCTCGCGTAGTCGCCGGTGCCCGGCTCGTACAGGGCGCGGTAGCGAATCGCATCGCCCGGACCAAGCGCCCGGACCAGTGCTTCCCACGCAGCGACCCGCAGCTCGTTGGCGTTCCTCATGGCTCCACGCCCTCCACGACCCTCACCATCAGCATGGGATCGGCCAGGCGCACGTGCAAGGTCGCCGCGTTGCGACGGAGCGCCGCCGCCATCCGGTCGTCGGTCGTCACCAGGTAGGCACAACCCGCGGCCTCGGCGCTGGCGGCGTGCAGGGCATCGAGTGGCCGTAGCCCGAGCGGCTGCAGTTCGCGGGCGCGGGCGGCGACCCGATCGTCGAGCGGAACCTCGAGGCGAAGGTCCGCGAGCAGGAGCCTGACGCCGGCCCGCCGCTCCGGGTCGGGGTTCCGGTCGTTCTCGACCTGCAGGACCGCAGACGAGACGATTTCCACCCGACCGGCCCCGGCGGCGTCAAGCAGCGCGGCCACCGCCAGCGCCTCAAGCCTCACCCGCTCGGATTCGGCGTGGTCGTAGGGGCGCTTCCAAGCGCACAGGTCGAGGTAGATCCGCATCGTCGCCAGCACGACGGCTCGCCGTGCGTCCAAGCTATCAGCCCTGTCGGCCTCCTGCAAGAGTGGTCGCGCGCGCGGGCCGGCCGTGCCGCCGGCGACGCCGCTGCCGCCACGATGTGGGGCGTGATCGTCGAGGTCCAGCTCTCGCCTGACCCCGAGAAGCGGTATCGCTGGCCGCGGTACCACGCCAGCCTCGGCGACCGACTGCGGGCGCCGGCCACGCTGCTGGTCGTGGCCGTCGGCGCCGAGGTGGCAAGGTGGGCGGCGGCGCCAATCGACAACGGCCAGCCGGCCTCGATCTTCCGGCCACTGGTGCTGGGGCCCGAGGCGGTGCCGTGGGTCGCCGACGAGACCGAGGCGCGCCGAACGCGGCGCGGCAACGCCAACGCGGCGAACGCGGCGGGGTGGCGTCATGGACGACCGCGCCGGGCCGTGACATAGTAGTCGTATGGATCCCGAGAGCGGCGAGCAGACCGAGCTCCTGCGGGGCATCTGGAACGAGATGAAGGCGCTGGGACAGAACCTGGGCGGCCGCATTGACCAGACCAACGCCCGGCTGGACGCGGTGCGCACCGAGCTGAGCGCGCGCATCGCCGACACCAGCGCCCGCATCGACCAGACCAACGCTCGCATCGACGCGATGCGATCCGACTTCGGTCAGGCGCTCGCCGGCGTCGAGACGCGGCTCGGCAGCGAGTTGCGATCGCTCGCCGGAGCGGTGCAGGGAGTGAGCGAGCTGCTCCGGCAGCGGGCCGTGGAGCGCGAGCGACTCGCGGAGTGTGAGGAGGACATCGCTGAGCTGAAAGGGCGAGTGGAGCGCGTCGAGCAGCGGCTCGGCGGCTGAGACGGTCCGCGGGGAGTGCGCCTCAGTCAGCCGCGATCACGCCCGGCGGGCCCGGGGGCTCCCGGGCGGCAACGGGGGCCGTGGGCGGCGGGCCCGGGGGCTCCCGGGCGGCAACGGGGGCCGTAGGCGGCGGGCGCCGGGGCTCTCCGGCGACAACAGAGCCCGTGGGCGGCGGGCCCCGGGGCTTCCTGGCCGGGCCAGAGGCCCTGAACGGCGGGCCCCGGGGCTCTCTGGCCGGGCCAGAGGCCGTGAACGGCAGGCGCCGGGGCTCTCTGGCGGCAACGGAGGCCCTGGGCGGCGGGCGCCGGACGGCTCGGGCGCTTCGTGGCTACGCGGGCGGCACGGGCTCGGCGGGCGGCTCGGGCGGCGGCTCCGTCACCTTGGACGTGCCGGGCACCACGAGGTCGTAGAAGATGGCGTGCATGAGGTGCAGCTTGCCCGCGAGCCGGAGCACGCACTCCACGCCGCACTTGGCCGCGACGTAGGTGTGGAGCCACGCCTGGCGCACGGCCTCCAGCTCGGGCGTGGCCGTGGTCCGGTCGGTGCGCGCGTTGCTGGAGTGCTCGACCACCGGCGTCAGCTCCGCCCGGAGCGCGGTCGCCTCGGCGAGCCACTCGGCCTTGCTGCTCGCCCGGCAGTCGGGCTTGGTGAGCTGCTCCTCGATGCGGCCGATGGCGATGAGGACCCGGGCCGCGCTGCGGCCCACGCCGCCGGCGGTGCCGTCCTCGGGGAAGAACGTGCGGCGGTCGCTCTGGCCCTTGGGCTCGCTGTCGAGGTGGGTGCTGAAGCGGCCCAAGAAACGGATGCCGCGATCGAGCACCGGGCCCTTGCCGCCGGCGCCCTCGCGGATGGCCGCGCCCGCGGCGCGCGACGCCTCGATGCGACGCTTGATCTCCGTCGTGCCGTGCTCGATCTCCCCGGCCACGTGGTTCATGCCGGCGTCGAAGGCCGGGACCTGACCCACGGCGAAACGGCGAATCATCTTCGCCGAGTACGGGCCGTAGATCTGCGTTTCATCGAGGTCGATGTATCGGTCGGCCATGGTCGCACCCTCCGGCGGCGCCCGCGCCGCACCAGCTGACGCTACCCGAGCCAGCCAGCGGAACGCAAGCGGAAAAGACCCAGCCGCCGGCGGCGCGTCGTGGTATGCTGGTCAGTAGTCGAGGGAGGTCCGGATGCGCTCCTTCCCGGTGGTCGGCGCCCTCGTGCTCGGGATCCTCGGGCTTGGGGCCTGCGACCTGCGCACGCTCTCGGGCGAATACGCCTGCGACCCGAGCCTCCCCGGCGCGTGCCCGGCGGGCTGGGTGTGCGAGATCCGCAACCCGCTCACTGCGTATCGCTGCTACGCCGCGGCCGGGCCGCACTGCGGGGACGGCACGCGCGACCCGGGGGAGGTCTGCGACGGCGACGACTTCGGCGGCGACACCTGCGAGGCGCGCGGCTTTGCGCAGGGGCTCCTGCGCTGCAGCGCGACCTGCGACGCGGTCTCGGCCGATGGTTGCTCGGGCGGGTGCGGCAACGGGCTGCGTGAGGGCCGGGAACAGTGCGACGGCCAGGATCTCGGCGACCGCACCTGCGCCGACCTCGGCTGGCACGAGCCCGCGGGGCTGGGCTGCCGCGACGACTGCACCTTCGACGACTCTGGCTGCGCGGGCGGCCGCTGCGGCGACGGGCAGAAGGATGGCCCCGAGGACTGCGACGGCGAGGACCTCGGGACCGCGACCTGCCTCGACTTCGGCTACTACAACGCCGCGGGCCTCGCGTGCAACGCGCTCTGCCGCTTCGACGCCTCCGCCTGCCACGGCGAGTGCGGCGACGGCACCGTGGACGAGGCCGAGGACTGCGACGGCACCGAGCTCGCGGGCGCGAGCTGCGAGTCCCTCGGCCACCACCCGGGCACCCTCACGTGCACGGCGGGCTGCCGCTTCGACGTCACGGCTTGCGGCGGCTACTGCGGCGACGGTGTCATCAACGGCGGCGAGCACTGCGACGAGGCGGCGCTCGGCAGCGGCAGCGGCACGTGCGAGTCGCTGCCCTCGCCAGGTACGGGCAACTACCACCCGGGCACGCTCGCCTGCGCGCCTGACTGCACCTTCAACGTGGCCGGCTGCGGCGGCTACTGCGGGGATGGGGTGAAGAACGGCGCCGAGGCGTGCGACCGCCTGGACGTCGGCGCCGCGACGTGCCGGGACTTTGCCTCGCCGGGAGTCGGCAACTACTACTCGGGCTCGCTTGGGTGCAGCAGCGATTGCACGGCCATCGTGACCACCGGCTGCCACGAGTACTGCGGCGACGGCGTGCGCAACGGGACCGAGAAGTGCGACGGCGCCGACCTCGGCGGCAACTCCTGCCTCGGCTTCGGCTACTACGATGGCTCGCCCGCCTGCCTCGCCACCTGCGACGGCTTCGACAAGACCGGCTGCTCGGGCTACTGCGGCGACGGGATCGTCAACGGCGGCGAGTTCTGCGACGGGAGAGACCAGGGAGGGGAGAGCTGCACGTCGTACTCGCGGTACACGAGCGGCGCGCTCGGGTGCGACGCCCAGTGCCGGCGGACGTTCGAGACCTGCGTGGAGACCTGGAGCCCCATGACCTCGGGGACCACGCAGGGGCTCAGGGGCGTGTGGGGCAGCTCGGCCACGGACGTCTTCGCGGTGGGCGGGTCGGGGACCATCCGGCACTACAACGGGAGCGCGGGGAGCCCCATGACCTCGGGGACCACGCAGCTGCTCTTTGTCGTGTGGGGCAGCTCGGCCACGGACGTCTTCGCGGTGGGCGAGTTGGGGACCATCCTGCACTACAACGGGCGCGCGTGGAGCCCCATGGCCTCGGGGACCACGCGGTGGCTCTAGGGCGTGTGGGGCAGCTCGGCCACGGACGTC
>JACRCY010000263.1 GCA_016218785.1 Deltaproteobacteria bacterium | reverse complement strand
TGAGCGAGGCCTCGACGGCGGTCTCCGCGGTCTCGCGGTCGCGCATCTCGCCGACCATGATCACGTCCGGGTCGGCGCGCAGGAACGAGCGCATGGCCGCCTCGAAGGTGAAGCCGATCTTGGGCTGCACCTGGACCTGGCGCAGGCCCGGCTGCGTGATCTCGACCGGGTCCTCGGCGGTCCAGATCTTCATGTCGACGGTGTTGATGTGACCGAGGACCGAGTGCAGCGTCGTGGTCTTGCCCGAGCCGGTCGGTCCGACGCAGAGGATGAGGCCGTAGGGCTTGGCGATGACGCCCTTCAGGCCCTGCAGGTTGCGCTCGGAGAAGCCCATCTGGTCGAGCGGCAGCGGCCGGGACGCGGCCAGGATGCGCATCACCACGTCCTCGTTGCCGCCGGCGGTGGGCACGGTGGCCACGCGCAGCTCCAGCTCGCGGTCCTTCGTGCGCAGCCGGATCTTGCCGTCCTGCGGCTTGCGCCGCTCCGAGATGTCGAGGCTGGCCATGATCTTGAGGCGCGCCACCAGGGCGTTGCGGTACGCGGCCGGGATCTCCTGGTAGTGCGTGCAATCGCCGTCGATGCGGACGCGCACCACCGTGGCCTTGTCCTTGCCGTAGGGCTCGATGTGGATGTCCGAGGCGCCGCGCTTGTACGCGTCGGCGATGATCTGGTTGGCGAGCTTGATGACGGCCGAGTCGCTCTCGCCGACGCGGGTCTCGTCGACCCCCTCGTCGGCGGCGGCCACCACCGGGGTCTCGGCGCTGAGCTGGCTGAGGATCTTGCCCACGTCCTGGCGTAGCCCGTAGGAGGCCTCGATGAGCGCCAGGATCTCGTCGCGGAAGCCGACGCGCAGCTCGAGCCGCTGGGCCGGCTCGAGGGCGCGCATGGCGTCGGCGCGGCCGAGGTCGTGCGGGTCGTCGATGGCGACCACCAGCGCGCCCGGACGGCGCTCGATGGGCGCGGCGCAGACCTGCCTGAAGAACTCGACCTTGACCTTCCTGCGCAGGTCCTCGAGGACGGCGTCCTGCGGGCTCGGGCGGAAGAACTCGGCATTGTAGAACTGCGCCAGCGACCGCTCCACCTGCTGGCGCGGGATGCCGACGCGCTCCATGAGCCACCGCGGCAGGTCCATCCGGTTGGCCGCGGCGTCGCTCGCGGCGCGCTCCAGCTCGACCTCCGAGATGGCGCCGCCGTCGATGAGGCCGTCCCACCGCGTGGGCTTGCGCGCCTGCGCCAGGGCCCGCAGGCGGTTGAGGTTGAAGAAGGCCAGGCCGAGGCTCTGGGCGATCTCTTCGGCCGCCATCTCGTCGCGCGTGGTGAAGGGCTGGCGGTCCTTGCGGTTGATGACCTGCACCACACCGAGGAGGTTGCCCTCGTAGAGGACCGGCACGCACAGCACGGAGCGGGTCACGAAGCCGGAGGCCTTGTCCCAGCGATCGTCGAACTGGAGCTGCGGGTGGAGGCGCTTGAGCTCGGCGGCGTCGTAGGCGTTGACGATCACGACCGGCGCCTTGGCGACCCCCACGAACCCGGCGATGCTCGACGGGTCGAGCGGGACCCGGATCTCCTTCAGCTCAGTGCCGGTCTTCGCGAGCGAGTAGAGCTGCCGGTTCTTGGTGTCGAGGGCGAAGATGGTGGAGCGCTCGGCGCCGAGCAGCTCCAGGATGCGGCCCTGGGCCCCCGACAGCAGCTCCTCCATGGTCGGGGCCCCCGAGATGAAGGTGCAGATCTGGTGGAGCTGGCGGCGGTGCTCGAGCAGCTGCCCGACGTCGTCCTGGCCCATGGGCTGGCTCATGCGCGGATTCTACCACCGCGGCGCCGGCGCGAGGCCGGTTGCCGGACCCCGGCATCACAGGAGGGTCGAGGCGCCGAGGCGCCGAGGGTCGTCAGGGGTGGCGTGGCGAAGGGGTGCCATGCACACCGTGAAGACCCTGGCTGCGGCTCCAACCGCGGGCTCGAACCGCGCGCGACGGAATCGCCTGCGGCCGCGGCTCGCGGCGGTGGCCTTCCTGCTGGTGGCCGGTCCCTCGCCCGCGGCCGAGCGCACGCCGCTCGTGGTACCGCTCGGAGGTGTGCAGCCAGTTGGGGTCCCAGTGGCTGGTCGCGCCGAGGACGATCACGCGGGCCGCGTCGGCCGGGACTCCGAGGCGGGCCCTCAGCTCACGCTCCGCGCCCCCCGCCTCCTGCTTCGCCACCTGGTGCATCGCCTCCCGCGGCCCCGCCCGACACCGACCCCTCAAGGTTGACACGCCGCGCGGGCGCGGCAACCCGAGGCTCAGGTCGGCGGCGGAGGCTCGCGCGGGAAGCTGCCGTGCCGGTAGAAGTGGTCGAGCAGCCGGTCCTTCTCCTGGAAGCGTTGCTGCAGCCACTGCGCCAGGTCGTCGTCGCCGTCCGGCAGCTCGGCGACGGGGAAGCGGCGCACGTGGAGGTGCGCCACCGGGACGAACCCCTTGATGTACTGCCACAGCGTCGGGACGCCCCGCTCGTAGCCGATGGTCACGTCGTAGATCGCGGTCGCGTGCCGGCGCAGGCCCGCGACCGACGCGACGAACCCCTTGGTGCGAGGCACGAGCACGTGCTCGAGCGGCGGCAGCCCCTCCCGCGTGGCGTACTCGCGGCTGCGGGCCACCTTGTCGGGGGAGACGCGGGTCCCCTCGGGGAAGCTGAGGAGCCACACCGGCACGTCGTTGTCGGTGAGGCGGGAGAAGGTGCGCTCGATGGAGGCCTGATCGGCGGCCCAGTCGCGCTTGACGAAGACGCAGTCGATGAAGGCCATGCCCCAGCCCACGCCCGGCACCCACTTGACGATGTCCTTCACCATCCACTTCATGTCGCCGAGGCGGTCCTTCTGGCGCGCCCAGATCATGAGGAAGGTGATGTCGGGCATCTGCTGGTGGTTGGCGACGACGATGGCGTTCTCGCGCCGGGGCACGTCGTCGCCGGTCACCTCGAGGCGGATGCCGTGGAGCACCTCGGCGCCGGTGACGCACCACCCCCACCAGGTGTCTGCGGCCCAGCGGTTGAACTCGCGGAACCTCCGGCCCGAGACGAGCTTGAGCGCCAGGCTGAAGGTCTGCACCACGTTGAAGGCCAGCAGCGTCGAGAAGAGGAACGCCGTGGCCGGCACGGCCTTGCTCAGGCCGCCGAGGCGGGCGCCGCGGCGGCTGGGATCGGGCAAGGGAGGGAGGGGCATGTCGGGGGAGTCTACACCACCCCGTAGCCGGGGGCCGGCGCGGCGTTCAGCGCCGCAGGGTCAGCGTGTAGGCCGGCTCCAGCCGGAGCGGGCTGTACGACTCCTTGGCCTGGCGCAGGCCCGGATCGCCCAGGTCCTCCTCGCGGTTGATCAGCTCGTAGCCCTGCTCTACGAGGACGCGCGCGGTCTCCTGGTTGATCACCTGGTAGAGCCCCTTGAAGCTGCGCAGCGACCGCTCGAAGAGGACCACCGCGGTGCCGGGAGCGAGCCGCTCGAAGATCGAGAAGGCCACCGGCTGGCCGGCGACGCGCAGGAGCAGACCCTGGAGCCCGAGCGGGCCGAGCAGCTCGAGCGCGCGCCCGAGCGCCACGGTCTCCTGGTCGAGCGTCACGCCCGACTCGGCCGTGCGCATCGCGGCGATGGCGTCGGCGACCGAGAGGCCGTCGGCGCGGTGCGCCGGGCGCAGCGGCGCGGCCGTCCACTCGTAGTGGCGCGACGCCTGGGCGATGAGGTTCCGCTTCTTGGCGTGGCGTCGCCCCGGCAGCTCCGCCAGCTCGGCGGCGCCGTACACGTAGTTCGCGTTGTCGCGGTTCGGCGCGACCTCGAAGTGGGCGACGAAGGCCGCGTGGCGCTGCACGAACGCCGCGCTGGCGGAGATGATGCGGAGGGGGTAGGGGAGGCCGCGGGCGTGGGCCAGGACCTGCTCCTGCAGCGCCTCCGGGAAGGGGCCCACGGGCTGGAGCATGTGGCACCCGGGGTCGATGCCCGGGCAGCACGAGACCAGCAGCGTCTCCTCGCCGACCAGGCCCGCGGCGTAGCAGAAGACCGGGGTCCAGCAGATCAGCGAGGCGAAGGTGTAGCCCGACAGGGGCTGCGGGTGGCGCGCGAGGATCGGGCCGAGGCGCTCGCGGTCGGCGAGCGTCAGGGGATCGAGGCCGAGGCCGAGGAAGTCAGGGGGCATTCACCTCCGCTTTCCGTGGAGCATCGGCTGGTACCCGGTCAGGGGAGCGAAGCCGAGCGGCACGTAGAAACCCTGGGTCTCCGGCTCGGCGATGAGCCCGATCCAGCCGATGTTCGCCTCCCGGCACCGCTCCGTGAGCCGACGCACGATCTCCCGGCCGATGCCGCGGTCGCGCATGTCGCGCAGCACCACCACGTCCTGGATGTAGGCGTCGCTCACCCCGTCGGAGATGGCGCGCCCCATGCCGACGATGCGGTCGTCGGGCGCCCGGGCCACGAGGAAGCAGAAGCTGCCCCGGATCATCTCCGGGATGATGGCGCGTGCGGCCGGGCTCTCCTCCCACCACCCGCCGGCCCGGTACAGCTCGACGACCGCCTCGGTGGGCACGCTCTTCACGACCTCGTACTGGATGTCGGACATGGCGGCCTCGAGCTCCGCAGCGCGCACGGGCAGGGAGCCCGTGGGGCTGGAATGCAGTGAGTCTACCCGATCGTCCGGCGCGCGCCGCGGGTCCGTGCCAGGAGGGCCGTCCCGCGGTCAGCCGGATCCTCGTGGTGGGATGCACGGCAGTGTGCCATCTTCTGTCGATGTGGCGCGAGGGGACCTGAGCCGTGGTGACCCCGGTCAGGCCGCGGCTCGCCGTCGCGCTCGCTCCGGGATCAGCGCAGGTAGAGCCAGAGCACGCCGTCGGGCCGCACCTCCATGTGGAAGTGGTTCCGGTGCGCACGGTCGTGGTTGGGCGTGAGCAGGACGTGGAACAGC
>JACRCY010000257.1 GCA_016218785.1 Deltaproteobacteria bacterium | reverse complement strand
GGTGACGATCGTCGAGGCGGAGCAGATCGTGCCCGTCGGCAGCATCGAGCCGGACCAGGTGCACGTCGCGTCGATCTACGTGAAGCGCATCGTGCTGGCGAAGGACCTGCAGAAGTGGATCGAGCGCCGCACCGTCACCAAGCGGGCCTGAGGAGACGCCAATGCCACTGACTCGAGAGCAGATCGCCCAGCGCTGCGCCCAGGAGCTGAGGGACGGCTTCTACGTCAACCTCGGCATCGGGCTGCCGACGTTGATCTCCAACTACATCCCCGCCGGCATGGAGGTGCTGCTGCAGTCCGAGAACGGGCTGCTCGGCGTCGGCCCGTACCCGCTGGAGGGCGACGAGGACCCGGATCTGATCAACGCCGGCAAGGAGACCGTCACCGCGCTGCCCGGCGCGGCGTACTTCGACTCCGCGGAGTCCTTCGCGATGATCCGCGGCGGCCACGTGGACCTGGCCGTGCTGGGCGCCATGGAGGTCAGCGAGTTCGGCGACCTGGCCAACTGGATGATCCCCGGCAAGATGGTGAAGGGCATGGGCGGCGCGATGGACCTGGCCGTCGGCGCCCGGCGGATCATCGTCGCCATGGAGCACGCCACCAAGGACCAGAAGCCGAAGATCCTCAAGGCCTGCACCCTGCCGCTGACGGGCAAGAAGTGCATCAACGCCATCTGCACCGAGCTGGCGTGGATCGACATCACCCGGGACGGGGTCTTGCTCAAGGAGCTGGCCCCCGGGGAGACCGTGGACTCGGTGCAGAAGCTGACCGAGCCGAAGCTCATCGTCGCGAAGGACCTCAAGACGATGAAGGTCTGATGGGTATAGAGTCCGCGCACCATGGCTGAGAAGGCAAAGGACAAGCCCACCCGCAAGTCCGAGCGGTTGCAGCACGAGCTGCTCGTGGCGTACCGAACCGTCGACGGCTTCATCACCGACTGGGCGGTGAACATCAGCCGCGGCGGCATGTTCATCAACACGCGCAACCCGCTGGCGGTCGGCTCGGTGGTGAGGCTGATCGTCTCGTTGCCCGACGCGGCGTTCCCGTTCGATCTCACCGGGCGCGTCATTCGAGTGCACGCGTTCGATCCCGCGTCCGACGAGATGGCGGGCATGGGCATCGAGTTCCTCGACGTGGACGAGGAGAAGCGCTCGCGGCTGGAGCGCTTCGTGGAGCGCCTGCGCAAGGAGCTCCCCGACGCCCCGCGGAAGTGAGTTTGCGGCGTCTCGAGCTGCACATCGAGCGGCTGTCGAAGTCAGGCGACGGCGTGGCCCAGGTCGAGGGTCGCGCCGTCTTCGTCTCCGGGGCGCTGCCGGGCGAGAAGGTGCTGGCCGAGGTGCAAGAGCTGGGCAAGGCGCTGCGCGGCGAGGTGCTCGAGGTCCTGGCGCCCAGCCCCGCGCGGCGGCCTCCGGCGTGCGCGCTGGCGGACACGTGCGGTGGCTGCGACTGGATGCACGTGGACGAGCAGGTGCAGCTCGCCGAGAAGGAGCAGATCGTGGTGTCCGCCCTGGAGCACCTGGCGGACATCGAGCGGCGCTCGTACGTGCTCTTGCCCAGGGTGCCGTCGCCGAAGCCGCTGGGCTACCGGCGGCGCGCCGTGCTGCACCCGGCCGACGGGCGGCTGGGCTTCTTCGGCCGGCGATCTCACACCCGGGTGGCGGTGGAGACGTGCCCGGCGCTGACGGGACCGCTGGAGCCGCTGCCGGGGGCCCTGGCGGCCGCGCTGGGGGCCGGCCTCATGGACGTCGAGGAGGTGCACCTGCTCGAAGCAGGCGGGAAGGTGGCCGTGTCAGTGCACCTGAAGGGGGCGTCGAAGCCGCGCTTCGGGGAGGTGCTGGGGGCGCTGATCCGGGAGGGGCGCCTGGCGGGCGCGGTGGTAGCGCCGGGAGAAGGGAAGGGCGGCGTCGAGCTGTTCGGCCAGGCGACGCTGGAAGAGGACGGCGTGCTGTACCGGCCAGACGGCTTCGCCCAGGCGAACGCGGTGGTGAACCGGGAGCTCGTGGCGCGCGCGGTGGAGGCCCTGGAGCCGCAGCCGGGCCAGGCGGTGCTGGAGCTGTACTCGGGCAACGGGAACTTCACGTTTCCGATAGCGGCGCGCCGCGCGCAGGTGGTGGCGGTGGAGTCGGCCCCGGTGTCGGTGCAGCTGGCGCAGCAGGCCGCGCGCGCGAGGGGCGTGGCCGGCGTGCGCTTCGTGCAGGGCGACGCCCAGAAGGTGGCCGACGGACTGGTTCGCGAGGGGCAGCGGTTCGATCGGCTGCTGCTGGACCCGCCCAGAGCCGGCGCGCCGGGGATCGGCCTGTGGGCGTCGAAGCTGCTGGTGTCGAGGCTGGTGTACGTGGCGTGCGACCCAGCCGCGCTGGCCCGCGACGCCGAGGATCTGTGGAGCCACGGGTTCAGGCCCGTGTCGCTGCAGGTGTTCGACCTGTTCCCGCAGACGCGGCACGTCGAGGCGGTGCTGTGCATGACGCGGTAGGACGCTACGGAGGGTCATGTGGCCGAGCTCGAGTTCCTCTCGAAGTACTCCGGGGAGTCCACCACGCAGCTTCTCGCGTACGAGGGCCGCTGCCGGGTCGACTCCATCGTGCTGGCGTTCGAACAGGCGATCGAGGCGAAGGCCGCCGCGGATCGCACGTTGAGCAGCGAGGAGGAGGTCGTCCTCGCAATCGAGGCGCTGGAGCGCGAGGTCAACAACGGAGGATACGACCAGTTCTTCCGGAACTCGTCGAAGGCGTTTGCGCCCAACATCGTCGGCGCGCTTGACCGCATCGGCTGTCCGGCCTGCGCGCGAATCACCGCGGCTGCCCTCGCGGCGCTGCCGCTGGCTGGCCCGCCGACCGAAGCGGCGATTGATCGGGCAATGGCGGAAGACTCGGCCAGCCGCTCGGACGCGCTCTCGGCCTGCGACGCCGACTACTTCCGCAACACCGAGGACATCGCCGGCCGGCTCTTCGCGTTCCTGAAGGCCAACCACCAGTCGATCCAACTCGGGTGACTGGGCCGGGCACCGGTGAACGGGACCCCGGCGGCGACTGTCGAGCGGACCGGCCGCCTCACTCAGGGTGCCCTGTAGAGCGCCAGCGAGGCGCCGTGGCGTTCCACCGCGCAGCGCAGCTCGGCCGCGAGTTCGTCCGGGCGATCTCGCAGGGCGACCCAGGTCCAATGAAGGACGATGAGGCCGCGCGCCGCCAGCGCGTTGTTGCGCCGCCGGTCGTCTTCGAACACGTCGAGGCTCGAGTGCGCGGCGTAGCCATCGGCCTCGATCACGATCGGCGTTCCCGGCAGGTGGAAGTCCAGCCGGCGGAGCCGCCCGCCAACCACCACCTCTCGCTGCCGGACCGGGCGCGGGAGCCCCTCGGCCTCGAGCAGCTCGTACACCCGCGACTCCAGCTCGCTCTCCGACGGGCCGTCACCGCCACGGTACGACGTCAGCAGGGCGTTCATGAACGCGGTGCCGCGACGCCCCTGCGCCCGCTCGAGGGCCTCGCCGACGTGGTCCAGCGTCGTCCAGCGCCGCGACAGCGCCTGGTCCACCGCCGCCCGGACGCGCGCCTCCGGGTCGATGGCCGAGAGGTCGAGCAGCGTCCTCGGCACCGACGTCACGCCGAGCCCCTCGCGCCTGGTGACGTCGAGGTGCGCCAGCGGCGGGCTCGCCCAGTGCAGCACGAGCCGCGCGTGCGCGCGCATGTGCGTGCCGACGGTGAGCTCGACCGGTCCCTCCCCGTAGCGCGAGAAGCCCCACAAGGCCGCGGCCGCGCGGTGCGAGACGACAGCCCCCCGACCTGCCCAGAGCAGCGCGCCCACGAGGCGCTGCCTCCACACAGGCGGCGTGCCTGCGAGCCGGTACACGCCGGGCAAGACGCTCAGCCACGACCTCCGACGCAGTCGGACGTCGATCTGCCGCCTGCTCAGCCCACAGGCCATGGCCTGCGTCCGTTCCAGGACCCCGTGTTGGCCGGCGGCTACGCGCACGGCCTCGAATTCCGCTGACCTCACCGTTTCCCCCCGTCGTGCGACCGAAACGCCCGCCGCAGTACCAGAGGGGTCTGACATCGACCTTCACACCAACCACCGAATCGGTGGTTCTTGTGAAGGTCGATGCTGGCAAGAGGCGGCAACCCGGCCCGGACCGCGTACGCGCGCCGTCCCGACGGCAGCGAGAGCGCGAGCAGCGCTCTGGGCGATGGCCCGCGACCGCGGCCACCAACGGGCGCCGCGGTTGCGGCGGAAAGGGGCCGACCGCAAACGACGGCGCCGGGCTGCTTCGGCCCAGAGACGGACGCCCGTGCAGGCGAGAGGGTGCACCTGGTCGGCGCCGACAGTGCCGCACCGACGTAGCGCTGGCCCCCCGCGTCGACACACAGCGTCACCCGCTGCGGCGCGCCGCCGCCGGCCGGGGTAGAACGGCCTCGTGGACGCCCGCATCGTCGAGTTCGTCGAGGTCCTGCGCCAGAACGGCCTGCGGGTGGCCGTGTCCGAGACGCAGGACGCGGTGCGCGCCACCGCCGACATCGGCCTCGCCGATCCTGTCGCGTTCCGCGCCACCCTGAAGGCCACGCTCTGCAAGCGCTCGCCCGACGTCCCCACCTTCGACCGCGCCTTCGACTTCTACTTCTCCGGCGCGGCCCGCACCCTCGAGCAGCTCGACAAGTCCCTGCTCGCGCGCCTCCAGGAAGAGGGACTGCTC
>JACRCY010000256.1 GCA_016218785.1 Deltaproteobacteria bacterium | reverse complement strand
CCGCTGCCCCTGCCGCCGCCTCCGGCGCCGCGCGTCTACCTCGCGCCGCCGGCGCCAGTGCCGGTCGTGGCCGCCCCCGCCCCCAGGCCCGAGCAGCCGTTCAAGTGGTTCGGCATCGGCGTGCGCGGTGGTCTCACCGCCATGGAGGGGGGCTCGGAGTGGCTGGGCATCGGCGGCCACCTGAGGCTGCGCCCGAGCAAGCACATCGCCATCGACCTCGCCGCGGAGCGCATGAGCAGCCGGAAGGGCGAGGTCCACCGCACCGACGTGCCCGTGACCCTGGGCGGGTCCTTCTACTTCCTGCACGGCACCTTCGCGCCCTTCGTCGTCGCCGACATCGGCGTGAACTTCGCCCGCGCGGCCGGCGACGGCTACGTCCCGACCGACGCGACCCACTTCGTGGGCCACATCGGCGGTGGCATCGAGCTCCGCCTCGGGCGCCATGTGACCCTGAGCGCCGACGCCCGCTACGTCGCGCGCCAGCGCATCGACAAGGACAAGGAGGTCGTCCCGCTGGGCGCCCCGACCAACTCGGACGCTACGTACTTCGCGCCCACCGCGTCGATCGGCAACGAGCACGGCGCGGAGTTCCGGCTGATCGGTACGGTGTATTTCTAGGCCGCCGCCCGATCCCGCCGGCCCCCCTCCGTCCCCCGACCCGACCGACTGCGCCCTACCTCGCGAAGTACCCGATCATCTTGTAGGCGAGCCTGGCCGCGGCGAAGTCGCTGACGTGGCTGCCCGGGGCGGGCGCCAGCTCCACGACGTCGCAGCCGACCACGCGGCGCGACTCGCCCACCCGGCGCAGCAGGGCCAGCGCCTGGTACCAGCCGAGGCCGCCGGGCTCGGGCGTGCCGGTCGCCGGGATGACCGCCGGGTCGAGCCCGTCGAGGTCGAAGGTGACGTAGACCGGGTCCTCGAGGCCCGCGACGACCTGGTCGATCCAGCGGTCGTCCCGGTCCCGCGCGATGTCGCGGGCCCAGAAGATGCGGCGCCCCGTGCGGGTGGCGAACTCCTGCTCCTCGGCGCTCAGGGCGCGGATGCCCACCCCGGTGACCTCGCCGAAGTCCAGCAGCCGGCGGGCGGCGCAGGCGTGCGAGAAGGGGGTGCCCTCGTAGCTGTCGCGCAGGTCGGCGTGCGCGTCGATCTGCAGGATCGACAGGCGGCCGTGCGCCCTCGCGCAGGCCCGCACCGTGCCCACCGACAGGCTGTGCTCGCCGCCGAGCATGAGCGGCAGCTTGCCATCGGCGCAGCACCGGTCGGCGACCTCGGCCACGGCGTCGATCATCCCCTGCGGGCCGCTCATCACCGGCAGGAGCGGCGCGAGCGTGTGCACGCCGACCTCGGCCGGCGTGCGGCCGAGCTCGTCGTCGTACAGCTCCACCTGGCGGGAGGCCTCGAGGATGGCGGCGGGGCCGAAGCGCGCGCCGGCCCCGTAGGAGGCGGTGGAGTCGTACGGGACCGGGAGCACCACGACGCGGGCGCGCTCGTACGTGGCGTCGGCCTCGGGCAGCCCGAGGAAGTTCTGCGGCAGGTGCGCGGCGGTCACGGGGATGCTAGCAAATGAAGATGCAGGCGGCGACGACGGTGGTCCAGAGGCCGTCCTTGTGCCCCTCGGCCGACTGCACGATGCTGCGCGACTCGACGATGCGCCCGGACATCCGGTAGATCTCCTTGCGCTCGTCGTAGTTCTTGTTCGGGTCGAACTCGACGCCCAGCAGGGTGGCGAGCATCGTGGCGGCGAGGTCCTCGCAGTAGTCGCCGGCCTTCTTCGCGGTCTCGCCGTAGGTGTGGTGCTCCGACAGGTAGCCGAACTGCCCCGCGTCGCGCGGCCGCGCCATGCCCACCGCCGCGGCCACCAGCCGGTTGGGCTCGTTGGTCTCGCTGTTGGCCATGACGCAGTGGACGATCTGGCCCGCCTCCAGGTGCTTGAGGCCCTCCCGCGGGCTCACGATCTTGCAGTACGGCGGGAAGATGCTCGACACCCGCACGAGGTTGAACTGGGAGATGCCCGCGTCGCGCAGGGCCATCTCGAACGAGTTCAGCTTCTGCGGGTTGACCCCGTGTCCCTTGGTGAAGCAGGCGTACT
The DNA here is from genome assembly GCA_016218785.1 of Deltaproteobacteria bacterium. Lineage (GTDB taxonomy): Bacteria > Myxococcota_A > Polyangia > JACRCY01 > JACRCY01 > JACRCY01. The sequence continues at coordinate 8,622 of JACRCY010000256.1, read as the reverse complement.
TGGGCACCAGGGGCTGGGCCACGGGCACGATCTCGACCAGGCGGCGCCTCCTGCCGTCGCTCATGCCTACCCCCCCCTCGTCGCGGCCGTCGTCGCTCGTCCCGCTCATCGCGTAGCCCCGTCGCTGCCGCCGGCGGCCCGCGCCTCGCTCGCGGCCCGGGCCGTCTTGCCGTCGGCCCCGGCGTCGTCGTGCTCGGCGTCGGTCCCTCCGCGGCGCCGGGCGCGGCGTCGCGCCTGCTCGTCGAGGCGGGTCGTCAGGAGGTCGGCCCGCTCGCGCAGGCTGGCGATCTCGTGACGGATCGGATCCGCCACCTTGGTCAGGGCGTTGCGCACGCCTTCGTCCACCTTGCGCTCGAGTTCCGCGCTTCGCTGCCGGATCCGGGAGGTGAGGGCGGTCACGGCGCTCTCGTCGCCGATGAAGGCCTCGCGCAGCCGCTCGCCGAGGCGCAGCAGCTCGCCCTCGGTGCGCTCCAGGGTGCCGAGCGCGTCGAGCCACGCCTCGCGCAGGATCTCCTCGAGCGATCGCTTGCCCGCCTTCTCGGTCTTGTCGTTCTGGGTGCTCATCTCGCTACCGAGGTGCGGCACCGGTGAAGCCCACCGGCGGCACCTGATGCTCGCTGCGCCCCCTCGTCACCGCCTGGTGGGCACGCCCAGGTGACTCCGTGCCCCGACCGACCGAAAAACGCGTCACGGGGCCAAATTCTTGAGTGAAGACGCTAACGACCGTGCCATGGGGTGTCAAGCGGAAAGATTCAGTGCCGCGGTGCGGCGTCACCCGCGGCGCGGGCCGGGCCGCCCTCGTGGCCCCCGGTCCGGGGCGCCGGTCCGGAGCGCTGCGTCATGCCACTGGGAGCGCCGCCTGCCGGCGGGACCGGGCGCCCCCCGCCGTCACGGGCCGCCTGGCTCGCCGGCGGCTGGCCGAAGTTGCCGACGAAGCCGGCGACGCCGTCGGCGCACGGTTTCCGGAGGACGATCAGGCCGGCGAGCAGCGCCACGAGGAGCACGATCCTCCAGAGAGGCGACCCGTAGGTGGAGAGCCAGCTCGGCTTCTTGTCGGAGTCGTCGCGCCGGCGGAGGTCGTCGAGGCCGCCGTCGCCGCGGTCGCGATCACCGGGACTGCCAGGGCCGCGATCGCGGTCGCCAGCCCCGCCGCGGTCGTCGTCGGTCATGGCCGCTCCCCGGGTGAGCCCGCCGCGTCGGCCGGGCGGAGATCCTTGATGCGGAGCTGCACCGCGCCCTGCCCGCGCCAGTCGTCCGGCTCCGGCGTGAAGGCGACGTCCACCGTCGCGCCGACGCCCGGCGCGCGGTCGGCCATGCGGAAGCCGATGGCGCGCGCCTCCGCGCCGTCGCCGGCCAGCGTGAGCGCGAGGTGGTCCTGCCGCTCGCCGACGAGGCGCTGCTCGGTCACCCGCAGGCCGAGGCAGCAGATCACGGGCTCCGGGTTGCCGTGGCCGAAGGGCTCGAGGGTCGCCACCTCGCGGCAGAGGTCACGGGTGAGCGCGTGGAGCGGGAGACGGGCCTCGACGTGGACGGCGGCCGCGGGCGGTCCGGCGGGGAAGGCCGCGCGCGCCGCGCCCTCGAGCGCCTCCCGGAACGCATCCAGCCGGGTCGTCTCCACGGTCATGCCGGCGGCCGCGGCGTGGCCCCCGAAGCGCACCAGGTGCGCGGCGCACTGGCGCAGGGCCTCGTACAGGTGGAAGCCGGGCACGGTGCGCGCCGATCCGCGACCCACGCGCCCCTCGAGCGCGATCACGGTGGCCGGCAGGCCGTAGCGCTCCACGAGCTTGGCCGCCACGATGCCGACGACGCCGGGGTGCCACCCCTGGCCGGCGGCGAAGACGAGGGGCGCGCCCGGGCCGCGAGCCTCGACGGCCGCGAGCGCCTCGGCGTAGACCGCCTCCTGCAGCCGCTGCCGCGTGCGGTTGGCCGCGTCGCACTCGGAGGCGAGGGCCCGCGCGCGCCGCGGGTCGGTCTCCAGCAGCACGCCGAGCGCCGCGTCGGCGTCGCCCAGGCGCCCCGGCGCGTTGAGGCGCGGCGCGATGCGGAAGGCGACATCCTCGGCGCGGAACGACTCGCCGTTGCTCCCGCTGATCTCGGCGAGCGCCTTGAGGCCCGGGTGGCTCGAGCGGGCCAGCATCCGCAGGCCGTGGCGCACGAGGATGCGGTTGTCGTCGACCAGCGGAGCCAGGTCCGCGATGGTGCCGACCGCGACGAGGTCGAGCCCGTCGCGGGGGTCGGGCCCGTCGTCGGCCGCCGGTGCCCCGCTGGCCGCCGCGAGGCCGGGCGCGACGGTGCGCGCCGGGAAGCGATGTCCGGCCGCGCGCAGCGCCGTGCGCAGGGTGGCGCACAGGTAGAAGGCCAGCCCGACCGAGGCCAGCCCCTTGAACGGGAAGCGGCAGCCCGGCTGCTGCGGGTTGACGAGGGCCGACGCCGGCAAGGGCGTCGCCGGGACCTGGTGGTGGTCGACGACGATCACGTCGAGCCCGCGGCCGCGCAGCAGCCCGACCGCCGCGGCGTCCGACGTGCCGCAGTCGCACGCGACCACGAGGTCGCAGCCGCGTTCGACCATGGCCGCCGCGTCCGCCTCGGTCAGCCCGTAGCCGGCCTCGCGGCGCCCCACGCGGATGACCACGTCGGCCCCGCAGTCGCGCAGGAAGCTGCCGATGAGGGTCGCGCTGGAGACGCCGTCGACGTCGTAGTCGCCGAAGACGCCGACGCGCCGTCCGTCGCGCAGCGCGGCGGCGAGGAGGTCGACGGCGGCGCGCAGCCCGGCCATGGTGTCGGGCGGCGTGAGGTCGGAGAGGCGCGGCCCGAGGAAGCGCCGCGCCGCCGCCGGCTCGGCGAAGCCGCGTCCGGCGAGGAGCGCGGCCAGCGTGGGGGAGACCCTCAGCTCGCGGGCGAGAGCTTCAGAGCCGGGGTGCGGGGGCGCGATCTCCCACGGCGTCGTCACCGGGTGGCCCGAGTGCCGAGGTGCGGGGCAAGGCCGCGCACCTAGGCCTCCTCCTCGTCCTCCTCGGGGCCGCTGGCGGGCTTCGCGCGCGGAGCCGGGGCCTTGCCGCCGCGAGCCTGCTGCCGGCGCTGCAGGGCCACGTACTTGTCGTTCAGCCAGATCAGGATCGGCGCGGCGATGAAGACCGAGGAGTAGGTGCCGGTGACGATGCCGACGTTCATGGCGAACGCGAAGTCGCGGATGACGCCCGTGCCGAACACGTTCATGGCCAGGGTCGTGAAGAAGGTGGTCAGCGAGGTGAGGAGCGTGCGGGACAGGATCTCGTTCATCGACTGGTTCACGATCCGGTCGAACTTGCGGTCGCGCAGGCGCGCCACGTTCTCGCGGACACGGTCGAACACGACGACCGTGTCGTTCATCGAGTAGCCGATGACGGTGAGGACCGCGGCGACCGTGGTCAGCGAGAACTCCTTGTAGGTCACGGCGAAGGCGCCCACGAGGATGATCGCGTCGTGGATGAGGGAGGCGATCGTGCCCGGGCCGTAGCGGAAGTCGAAGCGGATGGCGATGTAGAGCATGATGAGGAGCATGGCGTAGACGAGCGCCTTGATGGCGTCGTCGCGCAGCTCCTTGCCGGCCTTGGATCCGACCGATTCGACCGACGGGATCGACTTCACGACGCCCGCGCCGAGCTGCTTCTCGAGCGCCGCCTTCATCTCCTTGTCGAGCGAGAGGAGGGTGACCTCGTAGCTCCGGTTGTCGGGCCCGAACTTCTGGATCTGGAGCGCGTTGACGCCCACGCCCTTGAGGGCCTGCTCGACCTGCCCCTTGAGCGCCTCGACGGCGTCCTTCTCCTTGCCGAGGTCGGGGACGTTCTCGAGCGTGACGTAGGCCTTGTCGCCGCCCTCGCGGAAGTCGAAACGGCTCTTGGCCCCGAACTTGGTCTTGACCGCGGCATCGGCCTCCTTGGCCTTGACCTCGGAGATGGCCGAGATGGTGTGGAGCCGCAGCAGGAACGAGTGCGGGTGCTGCGTGTCGGTGAACCTCACCACCTCGGGGTTGTGGAAGCCGCCCTTGTCGAGCGCGCCGCGGATGGCGCCGACGTCCATGGGGTTGGCGAACTCGACGCGGATCTCGGTGCCGCCGCGGAAGTCGACGCTGTAGTTGAGGGCGGCGCCGCGCCAGAAGTAGTTGATCGGCAGCATCAGGATGCTGATGACGATCAGCACCGCGGAGAGGCCGAGGAAGAAGCGTTGACGGCCGACGAACTCGTAGCTCGTGCCGGACCGGATGATCTCGATGAACTTCGGCATGGCTGACCTAGATGCTCAGCGTGGTCGCCGCCGACTTGCGCCGCGCGACCAGCAGGTCGAGCAACCAGCGCGACATCAGCACCGACGTGAGGAGGTTGGCGATGATCCCGATGATGAGCGTGACCGCGAACCCGCGGATGGGACCGGAGCCGTACTGGTAGAGGACCACGCCGGCCACGACGTTCGACACGTGGCCGTCGAGCACGGCGCGGAACGCGCGGCTGAAGCCCAGGTCCACGGCCGCGCGCGGCGTCTTCCCGAGGCGCAGCTCCTCGCGGATGCGCTCGTAGATGATGATGTTCGCGTCCACGGCCATACCGATGGTGAGGACCAGCCCGGCGATGCCCGGGAGCGTGAGCGTCGACTCGAAGCCCGCCAGGATGGCCAGGATGATGACCATGTTGGCGACCATGGCGATGTCGGCGATGAGGCCGCACTTCCGGTAGTAGAGGAGCATGAAGAGGACGACGACGAGACCGCCGATCCCCATCGAGACCTTGGCCTTGTGGATCGCGTCCTGACCCAGCGTCGGGCCGACCTGCGTCTCGAAGGTCTTGCGCAGCGGCGCGGGGAGGGCGCCGGTGCGGAGCACGGCCACCAGGTCCTGCGCCTCCTTGAAGATGGTGAGGTGGTCGCGCCAGCCGCCCATGGTGATGCGCGCGCGGCCGCCGCCGATGCGCGACTCGATGACCGGCGCGGAGTTGATGCGCTCGTCGAGGATGATGGCCATCTTGCGGCCGATGTTGTCCCCCGAGACCTTCTCGAAGCGCGAGGCGCCCTCGCGGTTGAAGGTGACGGAGACCTCGGGGCGGTTGGTCTGCGGGTCGCGGCTGACCTCCGCGTCGGTGAGCAGCTCCCCCGTGATCTCGGCGCGCCGGATCAGCAGGTAGGTGCGCCACATGACCTTGCCGGGCTGCCCCTCCTCGTCGGTGCCGCGGCGGACCTCCTCGTAGCCGATCTCGTTGTTCGCCGGGGGCCGCAGCTCGGGCGGCAGCGCGGCGAAGAACTTCTCGAGGGTCTCGCGCTTCTCCGACTTGAGGAAGACGTCGGCGTGCTGCTGTCCCGAGTCCTTCTCGCTCCAGCTATCGTGGTCCACCTCGATGCCCGAGTCCTTGTACTTCGGGTCCTTGAGGTGCTCCTCGAGCTTCTTCATGTAGGCGTTGCCGCCGCCGGGCCGCGTGACCTCGTCGAGGAACTTGAACTCGAGCATGGCGGTGCGGCCGATGAGCTGGCGGATGCGCTCGAAGTCCTCCTGCTTGAGGCCGGGGAGCTCGACGACGATGTTGTCGCCCTTGCGGATGATGGTCGGCTCGGTCACGCCGAACTTGTCGACGCGGCCGCGGATGGTCTCGATGCCCTGCTTGAGCGCGTAGGTCTTGATGTTGTCGATGTAGGCCGGGTTCATCCGGAAGCTGACCGTGCCCTTGGCGGCGTCCCGGCCGGTCTCCTCGAGCTGCTCGCTGTAGTCGCGGAGGAAGTCGCGGTCGAGGACCTTCAGCTCGGTCGGGTTGGCGAACTTGACGACGAACCCGCTCGGGGTCAGCTTGCCCGACGCGTCGACCAGGCGCTCCGAGGTGGCCTTGGCCTTCTTGTCCTTGGTCAGCTTCTCGGCCAGGTCAACCGACAGGCGGTCGGCCTTGTCGGAGACCGCCTTGTCCATGTTGACCTCGTAGACGAGGTGCAGGCCGCCCTGCAGGTCGAGCCCCTGCTGGATCTTCTTGTTGAAGGCCTTGGGCCACCACGTCGGCGGTTTGTCCCACTTGCCGTACCAGGTCATGACCGTCGGCGTGAGGTAGGCGGCCGCGAGCGCGGTCGCCAGGAAGAAGCCGGCGAACTTCCACCACCACGTTTTCTCCATGAGTGCTGCCTCGTACGCGGAGCGCTCAGGGAGCGCTACTTGCCGTCGGGCGCCGCCTCGGCGGCGGCGGTCCCGGTCTTTCCAGTGATGTGCGAGCGCATCAGCTTCACGCGCACCTTCTCCTGGATCTCGAGCGTCACGAACTGGTCGGTGATGCCGGCGATGCGGCCGATGATGCCGCCCGTGGTCACCACCTCGTCGCCCTTCTTCAGGTTCTTGAGCATCTCGTTGTGCTCTTTCGCCTTCTTCTGCTGGGGGCGGATCAGCATGAAGTAGAAGATGGCGAACATGATGAGGAGCATGCCGATGGTGGACATGCCGCCACCACCACATCCGGGCGGGCCGCCGCCGGCCTGGAGAAGAATGAAGTTGGGCGTCATTCAGGCGCTTCCTTTCCCCTCGTCGATCACTTCACAGACGCTTGACGGGCGCTCCACGGGCCATCGCTCCACGGCCCGCGCACCAGAAGCGGTGGGGCCCGCATCGGCGCCGTGGTCTGCCTCGAGTTGCAAGTGGATTCGACAGCTTGCGGGGCTTGAGGCCGGAGACTTGTACCAGAGCTTGGGGGGGGCGTCAACCCTTTTTGGGGGGCCTTCTGCGCCCTCCGCAGCCTGCTGCGGTCGGGCCCCGCTTCGAGGAGGCCTCGGTTTGTGCCGCCCCGAATTGCGCGGCCTCGGGTTGATCGGCCCCGAATTGCGCGGGATGCGCAATTGGAGCCCGATCAAGGCTTTGATGGACGGCCAATTGCACACTTGGCGCAATTCGACCTCGATCAAGCTGACCGATCCCACGCTTCGGGGAAACCCGAGGCGCAGGCGGCCGATAACCCGGGCAGGGAGGCGCCATGATCGTTCACCTCACTGCTCGGACTCGCGGCGGAGCGCCGGTGCTGGCCGACCCGGCAGTCGCGGGCTGGCTCTGGCGAGCGCTGCGGCGGGGATTCCCGGAGGCGCTCGCGGCCGTCCTCATGCCGAGCCACCCCCACGTCGTCGCCACGGCCGAGTCGCCCGCCGCGGCTCGAGTGCGGCTCGCGCGCATCCTCGGCGCGGCCGCCCGGCGCTGCAGTCGCCCCGGAGCCGAGCCGATCCGCTGGGACCCCGTACCGGAGCCGAAGGTCGTCACAGACCGGGAGAAGCTGCGTCGCGACGTCCGCTACGTGATCATGAACCCCTGCCGGGCCCGGCTCGTGCGCGACCCCCTGGAGTGGCTGTGGTCCACGCACCGGGACGTGATGGGGGCGGTAGCCGACCCATGGGTGCCGGCCGCGAAGCTGGCGCGTGCGTTCGAGCAGCCGGTGGGTGGCTTTCGGAACGCGGTCCATCGATACGTGTCAGGCGACCCGTCCTGCGACGTGCGTGGCTCGCCACCGCCTCGGCCGGCGCCGGCGGTGGAGCACTCACGCTACCCGCTCCAGCGCATCGCCGCCGCGGCGCTCGCCGCGACCCGCGCAGCGCCCGAAGCTCTGCGGTCGCGCACGCGGACGCGCGCTGCCTTCGTGCTGCTGGCCTCCCAGCAGGGCTGGCACGACCCCGGCGAGCTCGCCCGCTTCTGCGGCCTCAAGCTACGCGCGGTCTACCATCGCCGTGGGCACGACGAGCCGGAGTTGCTCACGGCCGCGGCACTCTGCCTGGGCGACGACCGGCTGCTCAAGCCGTGGTGCCCCGCCGCGGGCGTCAGCGGCGCTCATCCAGCCGCGGTGGCTCCGGGTCGCGCCGTCCCCTGACCGGTCTCACGGTGCGGACACCCCTCATTGACCGCCGGGCAGGGTTGTGGTTTCTTGGCGCGCAACCGGCTGCCGGCTCCGGCCGATACTCTGGGTAGCCAGGAGTACCACATGCACGAAGCTCGCCTCGGACTCTTCCTCGTCGCGGTCGCCTCGATCCTGACGGCGTCCGCCTGCTGGAGCGCGAACCCGCTGTACTGCGACCAGGCGACGCCCTGCACCGACCCGACGTTGCCGCGGTGCGAGCTGGTCGCGCACCAGTGCTTCCCGGAGGGCGACGGTGGCGCAGCCGACGCTGCCGGCGACCAGACGGTGCCGCCACCGGACGGGGGCGCCCCGGCCGACTCGGGGTGCGCGCCCGGGTCGCACTCGTGCAGCGGCACCTGCTACCCCGACACGGACCCGGCCCACTGCGGCGCCGGCTGCGCCGTCTGTGGGGGCAAGACCCCGGAGTGCGCCGGGGGCACGTGCGTGTGCACCAGCACGTCGTGCGCGGGCAACGAGGTCTGCTCGGGCCCGCACGTCCGGGTGATCTGGTTACGCGGACTTGCAGTCAGGGCGGTCGCGTTCTGAGCGACTGAAGCCAGGAACAGGAGACGGGGGACCGGCAACTGGCAACCGGCAAGATCATTTCCCGTTGAGCTATTCGCGCTGCCCCGTTTTCGCGCGCCAGCGACGCAAGCGATCGATATTGCAGAGGCGAGGCGCTTACAAGTTGCCGGAATTGACCAGGCACCTATGGCACTCAACCCCCTCGGAGAGGCTGATTCTTGGGGTG
>JACRCY010000258.1 GCA_016218785.1 Deltaproteobacteria bacterium | reverse complement strand
GGCCTCGACCTTGAGGAACGGCGCCTGCGCCAGCTTGGCGAGGCGGCGCGCGATCTCGGTCTTACCGACGCCGGTCGGCCCGATCATGATGATGTTCTTGGGCACGATCTCGTCGCGCAGCGGCTCCGGCACCTGCTGGCGGCGCCAGCGGTTGCGCAGGGCCACCGCGACGGCGCGCTTGGCGTTGCGCTGGCCGATGATGTAGCGGTCCAGCTCCTCGACGATGGCCCGCGGCGTCAGCGCGGCTCCGCGCGCCTGGGTCTTCCCGACCTCGGACATGGCTCGTTTCCTCGATCTGTCAGGGGAACCCTCGGAGGGTTCCCATTCCCTCCCGCGCTGGAACCCGCCGGGCCCAGCCCGTCGGGTTCCGACGCGACTAGAGCTCCTCGAACGTCAGGTTCGCGTTGGTGTAGATGCAGATGTCGGCGGCGATGCCGAGCGCGGCCTCGGTGATCTCCCGCGCGGAGAGCGTGGTGTGCTCGAGCAGCGCCCGCGCCGCGGCCAGCGCGTAGGGGCCGCCCGACCCGATGGCGATCACGCCCGCGTCGGGCTCGATGACGTCGCCGGTGCCCGAGACGAGGAAGGTCTTCTCCCGGTCCGCCACGATCAGCATGGCCTCGAGGCGGCGGAGCGCCCGGTCGGTGCGCCAGTCCTTGGCCAGCTCCACGGCGGCGCGGGCCAGGTTGCCGCCGTACTCCTTGAGCTTGCCCTCGAACTTCTCGAACAGCGCCACGCCGTCGGCGGCCGAGCCCGCGAAGCCCGCGAGGATGCGTCCCTCGTGCATGCGCCGCACCTTGCGCGCCGAGGACTTGGCGACCGTGTTGCCCACGGTGACCTGGCCGTCGCCGCCGAGGACCACGTGGCCGTCACGGCGCACCGCGATGACGGTCGTCGATCGAATACTAGCGCTTCGGACCCTTGTTCCTGGCATGGGGGTGTGCCCGATCGTAGACGTCCATCAGGTGATCGATGGAGACGTGAGTGTAGCGCTGGGTGGTGGCGAGGCTCTGGTGGCCGAGCAGCTCCTGGATGGAGCGCAGGTCGGCGCCGCCGTCGAGCAGGTGGGTGGCGAACGAGTGCCGCAGGGCGTGGGGGCTGGCCGCCCGGACGCCGCTCTTGATCTCGTCGCGGAGCAGGTGGCGCGCCATGCTGCGCGGCGTGAGCCGGCCGCCGCGCTGGTTGAGGAAGAGCGCGCGGTCGTGCTGCCGCCCGGTGCGCGGGTCGCGCAGGGCCGGCCGCACCGCCAGGTACTCCGCGACCGCGGCGACGGCCTTGGAGCCGATGGGCACGATGCGGTCCTTGCGCCCCTTGCCGCCGCGCACGCGCACGAGAGCCCCGGCGCCGCCGTCGTGGCGCTCGAGGTCGTCGCGATCGAGGCCGACGCACTCGGAGACGCGCAGGCCGCCGCCGTAGAGCAGCTCCACGATGGCGTGGTCGCGCGCCACGGCGGCCGCCGCGGGGGAGCCGGCCGGGGCCCGGTCGGCGGGCCGGTCGCAGAGGCGGAACACGTCGTCGACTGGCAGGACCTGGGGCAAGGGCTTCTTCTGCTTGGGGGACTTGACCAGCCGGGCCGGGCTGTCCTCGATCACGCCGAGGCGCACCAGGTAGCGACAGAACGACCGCACGCTGGCGAGCTTGCGCCCGATGCTCGCGGGCTCGTGGTTCCCGAACAGGGAGGCAAGGTAAGAACGCAACAGGGGCACGTCAAGGGAGGCGGGCGCGAACGGCCGGCCGGCCCGCGCGAGGCGCCCCTCGGCGAAGCGGACGAACTCGGCGAGATCTCCCAGGTACGCGCGCACCGTGTGCGGCGAGGCCCGTCGCTCGCCGGTGAGGTAGCGCTCGAACCGCGCGACGTACTCGTCCATCGGCGGCATCGTAGCACCGGCTGGGGCGGCGGGCGAGAAAGGGCACCGGCCGGCGGGCTACCGCTCCTCGATGGGACGCAGGCTGATGTCGACGAGGAGCTCGCGCCCCAGCGCGTCCAGGTCCGTGCGCAGCTGCGCCTCGGCCAGCCCCTCGGGGAGCTGCACCTCGAGCAGCATCGCGTAGATCGGCCGACCGGCGCGCCCCACGAGGCGCGTGTCGAGGTCGAGCATGTTCACGGCACGCTTGGACAGCAACTCCGCCACCTTGAAGACGATGCCGGGCTTGTCGGCGCCATAGACGGACAGCACGTGCGTCGACACCGGCGCTGGCCCACCGAGCCGCGGGAGCGGACGGGCGTCGATGCGGATGTCGAGCGCGTCGCACCGGGCACGCACCTCGCGAAGCACCGTGTCGAGGTCGGTGTCTTCCGGGACGCCGACCACCATCATGAGCGTGAAATGCCCGCGCAGGATCGTGGCGCTGGTGTCCTCCAGGTTGCAGTGCAGGTTCACCAGCGGCTCGGTGAGGGCGGCGAGGATCCCGGGCTGGTCAGGTCCAACCGCCGTGAGCGCGTAGTGCGGCATCGTCGCCTCTGCGATAGTGCCGCGAGGGTACCGCAGGGGGCGCGGGCACACAAGGGGCGGTCGCAGGGGCGGTCGCAGCGCGAGCGCCCCCGTCGGTCAGCCCGCCGGGGCCAACCAGGCCTCCAAGGCTCGCAGCGCTCGCTCCAGGTGCAGGCGGCGACGGTCGCGCCTGCCGGGCCGCCCGGGCAGCGGCGGCAGGAGCCCGTGGGTGATCGCCGCCGGCTCGTAGGCCGCGCCCTCCTTCCGGGGCCGCGTCACGTGCCGGTGGAGCGCGCCGAGCGCGGTCTCGGGCGGCGGCGGCGCCGGCGCCAGCCCCTGCAGGCGCGCCGCCAGCAGCCGGCCGCACAGGAGCCCCATGGCCGTCGACTCGACGTACCCCTCGACCCCGGTCACCTGGCCGGCCAGGCGCCACTCCGGCCGCGCCCGCAGCTCGAGCTCGGGACCGAGGACCCGCGGCGCGTCGACGTACGAGTTGCGGTGGATCGAGCCGAGGCGGACGAACTCGGCGCGGTGGAGCGCCGGCACGAGGCGGAAGCTCCGCCGTTGCTCCGGATACGTGAGCCGCGTCTGGAGGCCGACCAGGTTGAAGCAGGTGCGCGCCTCGTCCTCGGGCCGGAGCTGCAGGACGGCGTAGGGGCGCGGCCACCCCGGCGGCGGCTCGAGCCCGACGGGGCGCAGCGGCCCGTAGGCCAGCGCGTCGTCCCCGCGCGCCGCGAGCACCTCGACGGGCAGGCACCCCTCGAAGTAGCGCGGCTCCTCGAAGCCACGCGGCGCCACCTTGCGACCCTCGCGCAGCGCCCGCACCAGGGCCTGGTACTCCCCGCGCGACAGCGGGCAGTTGACGTAGGCGGCCTCGCCCGTCGCCCGCTCCCTGTCCCACCGGTTCCCGACGAAGGCGCGCGCCATGTCGACGCTGTCGGCGTCCACGATGGGAGCGATCGCGTCGTAGAAGTGCAGCGCGTCGCCGAGGAGGCGCTGCAGCTCGCGCGCCGGCGGCCCGAAACCCAAGGGGCCGCTCGCGACCACCACCGGGCCGGCGGGCACGGCCTCGAGCACCCCCCGCCGCAGCCGCACCCGCGGCTCCAGGGCCACCGCGGTGGTCGCCCGGCGGGCGAACTCGCGGCGGTCCACCGCGAGCGCGCCGCCCGCGGGCACGCGCGCCTCGTCGGCGCACCGCAGGACGAGCGACCCGGCACGCCGCAGCTCGGCCTTGAGCAGGCCCGGCGCGGTGAGGGGATCGTCGCTGCCGAGGGAGTTCGAGCAGACCAGCTCCGCGAGGAGCGGCGAGGCGTGCGCCGGCGAGAAGGCCGCGGGCTTCGACTCCCAGAGGTCGACGTCGCACCCGGCCCGGGTGAGCTGCCAGGCGGCCTCGCAGCCCGCGAGGCCGCCGCCGATCACGGTGCACGCCGGCATCGCTGCCAACGATAGCGCAGGCGGCCGCGGTGCGCGCGGCCCGCCGCCGCGCTCGCGGTTGACGTCACCTCCCCGCCGACGGTACGCTCTCGCCATGCGGATCGGGTCCGGACCTCGCGGGGTGGCACCATGACCCGGACGATCGTGGCCTTCGGCCCCTTCGATCCGGCCGACCAGGGCTTCGCCGCAGCCGCCGAGACGGTGGCGGCCGAGATCCGGTATGCCACGACCGTGGCCGAGATGGGGCTCGCGCAGATGCCGCGGCGCCCCGACGTCCTCCTCCTCCGTCTGGACACCGAGAACCTCGACGACTTCACGTCGGCCCTGCACACGCACCCCAAGCTGGAGGGGGTTCCCGTCCTCGCGATCCTCCCGCGGCTGACGCAGACCGCCGCGATCCGCGCCAGCTCGCTCGGCGCCGACGACTTCCTCGCGCTCGACGACGTGCCGACGCTCCTCCCGGGCAAGCTCGCGGCGGCGACCAGGGAGGCCGCCGAGCGACCACGGCCGCAGCAGTGCCGGGTGCTGCTCGGCGACGCGTCGGCGATGCACGGCCGCGTCCTCTCCCGCCTGCTGGTCCAGGCCGGCTTCGACGTGAAGCTCGTGGCCAGCGCGGACGACGCCAGGGCCGAGCTGGGAGAGCCGCGCGGGTACGGGTTGATCATCCTCGACCTCGGTCTGCCCGGGTGCGACCCCCGTACCTTCATGGTCGAGGTGCGGGAGAAGATCGGCGACGCCACGCCGCCGGCCCTCGCGATGATCCACGCCGGCGTACCGGCGGCGCAGGCCCTGGCGGCCTCCATCGGGGGCTTCCGCCACACGCACGACAAGCGCCGTCCGCCCGACGAGCTGGTCTTCCTCGCCCACGAGGCGTCGATCACCGACCACGCCAAGCTGCGGGCCTCGCCCCGGCTGCTGTGCGCCATCCTGGTCGGCTTCCGGCGGGAGGGGGGCCGGTGGGAGTACGGCCTCTCGCACAACCTCAGCCTGTCCGGCCTCTACGTGCGCACCATCGATCCGCCGCCGCAGGAGGCCCAGGTCGATCTCGAGTTCACGCCGCCCGGGAACGAGGCGCCGGTCCGGACCCGCGGCCAGGTGATGTGGCGCAAGGACTTCTCGGCGCGGGCGGTGCGGGCCTCTCCCACCGGCATGGGCCTGAAGCTCCTCGACCCCGACGAGGCCACCCAACGCGCCATGGCCCTGGCGGCGCACGAGCTCGCCCGGCAGGGTCCCACCGGCCCATGAGCGCCGTCACCCCCGAGCAGCTGGCCCGCTGGAACCAGACCTACGGGTGGGAAGAGAACGTCTTCGACGAGCGCACCCTCACCGTGGGCCGGATCGGCCCCTTCGGGCAGGGGGAGGTGCGGCGGATCCGCACCTTCCGGCAGGACGGCGCCATCCTGGTGCGCAACCGGATCGTGCGCCTGCGCGAGCTCTTCCCGCACATGGACCCCGTCGCGTGCCAGGCGGCCGTCAACCGCCTGACGTCGTACCTCAAGGCGGCCGCGCACGCGATCGTCGTGTGGCCCGAGGGGTCGCCGTCGAGCGAGCGGCTGAAGGTCTGGTACTACCCGGTGACCACCGACGACCTCGCCGCGGAGGAGGCCGGCGATGCCTCGGCCTACCCGCCGCTGCGCTTCGCCGTCATCGGCCAGCACCTCGAGCGCGAGCTCGAGCCCGTCGAGATCGCGCAGCTCCGCCTCCGCGTCGACACGGCCATGGAGCGGTGGTGGCGGGACCACCACCACAGCGTGAGGCCGGAGTAGCGGCGGCGCGCAGTGGCCTGGACGCGTCCGGCCGCGCCCACGGCCGAGCAGCGGCGGCGCCGCTCTCGGCTACGCCCCGCTCTCGGCCTGCGCCGCCGGCGGCTCGGGGGCCTCGCCGTCCGAGGAGTAGCCGCACCCTTCGCTGACGCACCGGATCTGGGTCCCGCGCCGACTGACCTTCTTGACCAGGAACTTCGCGCCGCAGCTCGGGCACGGACGGGGGACCGGCCGGTCCCACAGCACGAAGTCGCACTTCGTCTTGGCGTAGTTCGAGCAGCCGTAGAACGGCTTGCCGCGCCGCGAACGCTTCTCGGCGATGAAGCCGCCGCACCCCTCGCGCGGGCAGGCGACCCCGAGCGAGATGGCCTTGGTGCTCCTGCAATCGGGGTAGCGCGAGCAGGCCAGGAACTCGCCGAACCGGCCGCGCTTCACCACCATGGGCGACCCACACAGCTCGCACACCTCGGTCGTCGTCGACTCGGGGGCGATCTCGATGGTGCCGTCCGGTCGCCGCACGAACTCCTTGGTGTTCTTGCAGGCGGGGTACCCGGAGCACGCGAGGAAGCTCCCGTTCTTGCCCCACTTGATCACCATGGGCGAGCCGCACTTCTCGCACGTGTGCTCGGTGGGGATCTCCTCGCGCTTCACGTCGCGCATCGTGGCGGCGGCGGTCGCGAGGTCGGCCTTGAACGGGGTGTAGAACTCGTGCAGCAGGCTCACCCAGTTGACGTCCCCCTCCTCGACCTTGTCGAGCCGGTCCTCCATCTGGGCCGTGAAGTCGACGTTGAGGATGTCGGGGAAGCTCCCCACCAGCAGGTCGTTCACCAGCGTCCCCAACTCCGTCGGCGTGAAGCGCCCCTCGCCCTTCTCCACGTAGCCGCGGTCCTGGATCGTCGAGAGGATCGTGGCGTACGTCGACGGCCGGCCGATCCCCTTCTCCTCCAGCTCCTTGACGAGCGAGGCCTCGGTGAAGCGGGGCGGCGGCTGCGTGAAGTGCTGCTCGGGCTCGACGCCGAGGAGGCGCAGCGGCTGCCCCGCGGCGAGGTCGGGCAGCTGGCGGTCCTCGGCGCTCTCGGGGCCTCCGCCCGGGCCGCCGCCGTTGCCGTTCCCGTTGCCGTTCCCGTTGCCGTTCCCCCGGTTCTCCTCCAGCGACTCGATGTAGACGGCCGTGTAGCCGGCGAACTTGAGCACCTGGCCGGTGGCGCGCAGGGTGTGGCGCCCCGCGGCGATGTCGACGGTCGTCTGGTCGTACAGCGCCGGCTTCATCTGGCAGGCGACGAACCGGTTCCAGATGAGCTGGTAGAGGCGGACGAGGTCCTCGGCCTCCTCGTGGTCGCGCTTGGACTTCTTCCCCTTGAGGAGCCGCCGGACCGTGTCGGGGTCGTACCTCATCGACGTCGGGCGGATGGCCTCATGGGCGTCCTGCGCGCCTTTGCGCGACTTGTAGACGACGGGCGACTCGGGGAGGTAGTCGGCGCCGAAGCGCTCGGCGATGAACGTGCGCGCCTCGGCGATGGCGTCGTCGGAGACGCGCGTCGAGTCGGTGCGCAGGTAGGTGATGAGGCCCACCGGCCCCTCGCCCTCGAGGTCGAGCCCCTCGTACAGCCGCTGCGCCAGCGCCATGGTGCGCTTGGCCGTCATGCGCAGCTTGCGCGCCGCCTCCTGCTGCAGGCGCGCGGTGATGAACGGGGGGAGCGGGAAGCGCCGCCGCTCCTTGCGCTCGACGGTCTCGACCGCGTGCGGGACGCCCCGCAACTCGTCGGCGATGGCGCGCGCCTGGTCGCCGTTGGTGAGGCTGGCCTTGTCCCCGTCGCGCTTGAAGAGCTTCGCCGTGAAGGACTGGCCCGGACGATCGACCGGCTCCTCGTCGCACTCGATCGACCAGTACTCCTCCGGCTTGAACGCGGCGATCTCGCGCTCGCGCTCGACGATGATGCGCACGGCCACCGACTGCACCCGGCCCGCCGAGAGGCCGCGCTTCACCTTGCGCCACAGGATGGGGCTGATCTCGTAGCCGACCAGACGGTCGAGGATGCGCCGCGCCTGCTGCGACTCGAACTTGTGCTCGTCGAGCGCGGTGGGGTGCTGCAGCGCCTCGGCCACGCCCTTGCGCGTGATCTCGTGCAGGAGCACGCGGCTCACGTTCGGGTTGGCGTCGCGGATCTCCTCGGCGATGTGCCAGGCGATCGCCTCCCCCTCGCGGTCGGGGTCGGGGGCGAGGTAGACGTGGTCCACCTCCTTCGCCGCCTTCTTGATCTCGCCGATGATCTTGTTCTTGCCGCGGATGACCACGTAGTCGGGGGCGAAGCCGTGCTCGACGTCCACGCCCATCTTCGACTTGGGGAGGTCCTTCACGTGGCCGACCGAGGCCTTCACGGTGAAGGTCGCCCCCAGGTACTTCTTGATCGTCCGCGCCTTGGCCGGCGACTCCACGATGAGGAGGTGGTGCTGCTTCCCGGTCTTGGCGCCCGGGGTAGTATCAGACGAGCGTTTCGTCATGCGTCCTTGGGGGGTCGGTGGGGGTCGTGCTTCGTGCTTCGATGACACGGACGTAGCTCTGGCTGCGGGCCCTGGCGACCAGGCCCCACAGCTCCAGGAAGGCGAGCGCGGTCAGGGCGTCGTCCTCGGCGAGGCCGGCGCGCGCCGCGATGTCGGCCACGCTCCGCGGCTGGGCGTCGCAGGCGCCGAGGGCCGCCTCGGCCTCGGGCGTGGGCGCGTGCACCGCGGCCGGCCGCGGCGCCTCGCCGCGCAGCCAGGCCGCGAGGTCCCCGGGGGACTCGACACGGCGGGCGCCGCCGGCGAGGAGCCGCTCGCAGCCTACCGTACCGGGCACCGCGGCCACGGGGCGGCCGAGGGCCCGCGCCGCACGCGCGGTGAGGAGCGCGCCGGAGCGGCCGCGCGCCTCGACCACGAGGACGCGCGCGGCGAGCGCCGCCACGATCACGTTGCGCCGCGGAAAGTTCGCCCGCAGCGGCGGAGTCCCCGGGGGGAAGGGCG
>JACRCY010000255.1 GCA_016218785.1 Deltaproteobacteria bacterium | reverse complement strand
GTCCCGAAGGCCGCCGTGGGGCTAGTCCAGTCGAGGCTGACGGCGAAGCTCAACCCGCTGCCGCTCAGCGCCGCGAGGCGTGCGCGGTAGGCGGCGTCGCTCTCGCCCGCTCCCTTCGGCGCCACCGCGGGCGCGGTCGCGGCGAGCATCACGGTCGTGGTGGCACCGGCCGCGAGGGCGAAGCTCGTCGAGGTGACGGTCCCGTCGGGATTGGTCAGCCGGACCGTGGCCGCGGTAGCCTCCGCCGCGCCGAGGTTCTGCATGGTCAGGGCGAGCGGCTGCGCCTGGCCGGGCAGGAACGCGGGCAGCGTGCCCGTGGCGAGGCTGAGCACGGGCAGCGCCACGGCCGTGGCGACGGCTGCTGCGCGCGGGCCATAGGCGTTCGCCGCCGCGTCGGTCCACGTCACCGAGAGCGAGGCTGCCAGGCCCGCCTGGAGCGCGAGGAGCCGGGCGACGTAGTCGGCGTTCGACTCTCCGGCGCCGCGCAGCGATGGCGCGGGCACGGTGAAGGTGGCGGTCTGCGTCGCGGACTCAGCGGGTCCGACCGCCCCGAAGGCGAGCTCCGTGGTCGTGCCGTCGGGTGCAGTGAAGGTCGCGGTGGCGGCCGCGGCTCCGGCGCTGCCGGCGTTGGTCACCCGTACGGCATAGGTAATGGTGTCGCCCACGCCGGCCTGGAGCGGCGCCTCGAGCGCCACGTCGAGGAGGGGCAGCACCTGTCGGGCGACCGCGACCTCTTCCAGCGTCCCGAAGCTCGCCTCGGGGGTGCTCCAGCCGAGCGTCCAGCCGAAGGAGAGGTCCACGTTGCTGGCCGCCGCGAGACGGGCCCGGTACTCGGCGTCGCTCTCGTCGGCGCCCCGCGGTGCCAAGGTGGGGGCCGTCGCCGTGGCCGTCACGGTGCTGCTGGTCCCGGCCGCAAGCGCGAAGGTCGTCGGCGCGTTGTCGGCGACCTGGAGCTGCGCGCCGGTGGCGTTGCCGCTCCCGATGTTCTCGACGGTGACGCTCAGGGGCGCCGACTGCCCGGGCAGCACGTCGGGCAGGGTGCCGGCCGTGGCCACGAGGATGGGCAGCCGCTCGATGGTGATCGCCGGCTGGTCCACGGCGCCGTACGCGCCACCGAGGGCGTCGGTCCACGTTGCGGCCACGGTCGCGCCGAGCGCGCGGCCGTCGACCGCCTGCAGCCGAGCAACGTACTCGGCGGCGGACTCACCTGCTGCGCGTGGCGCGAGGAGGGGCACCATCCAGGTGACGGTGCGCGTCGCGCTCTCGCCGGGCGCCAGCGCCGCGAAGTCGACCGTGACGCTGCTGCCGTCGGGGAGCGTGACCACGGCCTGGGCGGCCGCTGCCGGGGCGCTGCCCACGTTGGCCACGGCGACGACGTAGTCGATGACGGTGCCGGGCCCGGCGCATCCGGGCGCCTGCAGGCTCACCCGCAGGCGCGGCAGGTCGAGGCGGCTCGTCGAGCGCACGTCGACCGGCAGCCCCGGCCCGCCCGCGTCGTCGGCGAAGGTGACCAGCCCGGCCGCGGCGACGAGGCGCCCGTCGGCCGCGCCCAGGCGGCTCTGGTACGCGGCGCTCGACTCGCCGGCCTGCCGCGGCGGCAGCGGTGCGGTGGCCAGTGCGAAGGTGGTGGTCACCGTGGCGCCGAGCTCGATGGTGCCCAGGCTCGCCGCGCCCGTGGCCGGCGTGGCGCCGGAGAAGGTCTCGCTCACCTGCACGTCCAGCGCCCGCGCGCCCACGGCCTGGAGGGTCGTCGTGACCTCGAAGCTCTCGCCGGGCAGCACGCTCAGCGGCTGGGTCTGCGACACGTTGAGTGTCGTCGCCGGCGCTGCGGGGCCCACCAGCTCGACGATGGTCCCCCACCCCGCCTTGCCCGGCGACGGACCGTAGCCGGGCTCCACCCGCACCACCGCCAGCCCGGCGATGTTGCCGTAGTCCAGCTTGCCGCTCTTGGCGATGGCCGTGGCCACCAGCACCCCGATGTGCTCCGGCAGCGTCGCCGCCGGGAAGCTCTGGCCCGGCTTGGTGGACCAGCAGTCCTGCGTCAGCAGCGGCGCGGTCGCCGTGTGCGCGTCCGCCTGGCAGATGGCAAAGTGCGGCAGCGTCGGCGCGAACCCCTTGAAGTCGGAGTGCCCCGCGTAGTCGCCGCCGGTGACCTGGGTCGCCCAGGAGTGACCCCAGAAGTTCACGCGCTGGCCGATGGTGAGCCCGCCCGCGTTGCCGCCCCAGATGACGAACGCGGTGGGCTGGTAGGGCAGTGCGGTCCCCGAGCGCGACGCCGGCTCGTAGTAGGCGTCGCCCGCGAAGCTCACCGTCAACGGCGTGGAGCCCGCGGCCGGCGCGGCCAGCAGCGCCACGGCGGTGCCGTCGGCGCCGGTCGTGGCCGTCACGGTGGTGGTGCCGTAGGTGAACGCGAGGGTGCGCCCCGCGACCGGATCGCCCTCGTCGTCGACGAGCTGCGCCCGGACTTCGCCCTCCATCCCCACCGGCACGATCTCCGCGCCCAGGAGTCGCACCAGCGTGGCCTCCCGCGCGATGGTCACCGTCGCCGCCGCCTGCGCACCGTCGGCCTCGGCGTCGCCGGCGAACGTCGCCGTGACCGCCGTCGGCCCCGGCAGCCCGAGCGGCGTGATGGTCGCGCTCGCGACGCCGTTCGCGTCGGTCACCACCGCCGCGCCCTGACCACCGAGCATGAAGGTGACCGAGCGCGCCGCCAGCGGCAGTCCGCTCGCATCGGAGAGCAGCGCGACGAGCTCGAGCGGGTCGCCGTACGATCCGTCGGTCGCGCCGACGTAGAGGAGCTGCGTCGGCGTCGGCCCAACCGAGCCCTCCGGACACACCGCGCTCGTGTTGGCGGCGCCGGTGCCCGCGACTACGACGACCGAAGCCACGATGGCACTGACCAACAGCCGAGCCAGACCACGCGTTCCACGACGCATCGACGGTCCCCTTTGCCGGCCTCGGCTGCCGGCAGCTTTTGTCGCCAGATGCTGCCCCCGCGCCGCCGCCCACGCGGTGCCACCCAGTCCCTTGGGAGCACGCATTGCGTTGCCGGCATCAAAGCACACTGCACTCCGGCCGACAATCCGGAGAACCCCTGATGTGTGAATGTGGGTGGAGGTAGGGACTGGAGACCAACCCGCAGGGCCCGCGCCACGCCATGCCGGCGCCACTGGCTGACGGGCGGCCTGCCCGGGACGGAAGGCGCCCCCCAAGAGAACCGACCCGACGCTGGGGACCTCTCCTTCTGTGACCCCCGGGGCCCGGCTGGGCCCGGCACGCTCCTGTTCGTGGGGAGTACCTTCTACGTCGGCTACTATCCCCCAGGTCCGGCGAACGCGATCAGCCCTCGGAAGGGTGGATCCGTTCTATGCGCGACAGGCTGCTAGCCCCCGAAGCAGCCGGCCGGCGCCGGCGTGCCGTCGGCCGGGCAGCAGCCCGGCCAGTGCTCGGCGCAGCCGCGGCTGCAGTCGTAGCTGTTCGCCGCCGGGTTGGCGATGCACGAGCTGCACTGCACCACCGCGTAGGTGCCCGCTGCGGGCTGCGGCGCGTTGCACGCCCCGTCGGTGCCCCGGTCGACCCAGAGCTGGTAGCCGGAGCCCACGGACGTCTGCTCCGCGAGCGGCTTGATGGAGGGGGCCTCGAGCATGGGGCACGAAGCCGTGTCCGACCAGATGTACCAGCAGGGGCTCGACGGGCTCGCGCCCGGGTGCGTCTGGCACTACCGGGGCGGGCCCGGCCCGCGCAGCGCCGGCGCTCAGCGCGCGGCCGAGGACGCGCTCCGGCGCCGCGCCGCGCGCCACACGAAGTACACGGGGACGCCGAGGGCGACGATGCCGAGGCCGGGCCACGTGTAGAGGGGCTTGTAGATGAGGATGACGACCATCATCGTCAGGGCGGCGAGGATGTAGAGGGCCGGTACCACGGGGTAGCCCCAGGCCCGGTACGGTCGCTCCAGGCGCGGCGCCTTCCGCCGCAGGATGAAGATCCCGGCGATGGTGAGCACGTAGAAGAGCAGGGCCGCGAACATCACGTAGGCCAAGAGGTCGCTGTACGTGCCCGAGAGCGTCAGCACGGCCGACCAGACGCCCTGGATGACGAGCCCCTTGACCGGCACGCCGCTCCGCACGCCGAGGCGGCCCGCGGCCGCGAAGAAGACGCCGTCGCGGGCCATGGCGTAGTAGAGGCGCGGCCCGGCGAGGATCATGCCGTTCAAGCACCCGAACGTGGACACCATGACCACGACCGAGATGGCGAGCGCGCCCCACGGGACCACCCGGCCCATGGCGGCGGCGGCCACGCGCTGCTCGGGCGCCGTGGCGATGGCGTCGAACGGGAGCAGGTTGAGGTAGGCGAAGTTGACGAGCACGTAGAGCACGACCACGCCGCCGGCGCCGAGGATGAGCGAGCGCCCGACGTTCTTGCGCGGGTCCTTCACCTCGGCGGCCACGAAGGTGACGTTGTTCCAGGCGTCGGCCGAGAACATCGAGCCGATCATGGCGACCCAGACCGCGGCGAAGAGGGCGAGGCCTTCGAGCGGCACGCCGCCGGCCCCGCGGGCGGTCCAGAAGCCGGGCGCGTGGAGGGCCGAGTCGGCGCGGCCGAAGGCGAAGCCGACCACGATGATGACCACCAGCGACAGGACCTTGGCCACGGTGAAGACGGCCTGCACCAGCTTCCCGGCCTTGAGGTTGATGCAGTTGTTGGCGGTGAGCAGCGCGATGATCCCGATCCCGACGAGCTGCGCCGTGTTCACGCCGATGGGGATGGTCATGGCGCCGACCTTGAGATCGGTCAGGTGGAAGAGCCAGTTCCTGGTCGAGATGCCCGGGACGAGCACGCCGAGGTACTTGGCGAAGGCCACCCCCACGGCGGCGAGGCAGCCCGACTGGATGACCAGGAAGAGGGTCCACCCGTAGAGGAACCCCCACAGCGGCGAGTAGGCCTCGCGCAGGTAGACGTACTGGCCGCCGGCCTCGGGGTACATGGCGGCCAGCTCGCCGTAGGAGAGCGCGACCGCGAGGGTCATGACCGCGGTGATGGTCCAGACGAGGAGCAGCCAGCCCCCCGAGCCCACCGTCGCCGCGATCTCCTGCGAGACGATGAAGATGCCGGAGCCGATCATGCCGCCGGCGACGATGGCGGTCCCGTCGAACAGGCCCAGGGCCCGGACGAACTTGCCCTCGCGCGGCGACGCGGAGTCGGGAGCGGTCATCTACTGCTCGAGCGCCCGCATCTTGCCGACGAAGCGGAACGCACTGCCCTCGTAGACGAACGAGTAGAAGTGGATGCCGCCGACCTTGCTCCCGGGCCGAAGACGCGGCGGAACCAGGCCTCGTGGTCGGGGAGGACCATGCCGCGGGCGAGCGCCTCGACGCGCGTGGCGTCGCCGGCCTTGCCGGCGGCCAGGAGCTCCTCGATCACCGCCTTCAGCCCGGCCTCGCTCTCGGGCTGGCCGGCGCGGGTCGGGCCCGCGACCGCGAGGGGCGCGAGCAGGGCGACGAGGGTGACGGCGCGTCTGGCGTGCATGGCGTGCCCGGCCTACACCCCGGAGAACTGCACCTTGTCGAAGCGCAGCGACGGGCAGCGATTGCTGGAGTAGAGGAACGGATCGCTGCCCAGCTCGAGGAGCTTCTTCCAGAAGACGAGGTGGTTGCCGGAGATGTTCATCTCGGTCACGGGCCTCGTCGTCTGACCGCGCTCCACCAGGTAGCCGCGGATGCCGAACGAGAAGTCGCCGGTGGCGCTGTTCGAGTTGCCGCCGATGAAGCCGGTGACGAGGATGCCGTTGCCCATGGCCTTGAGCAGCCCGGCGAGGTCGCGCGTGCCGCGCCCCCAGACGAGGTTGGTGCGGGTGCCGCTCGTGGGCTCGAGCTTGAGCTTGCGGGCGTAGTAGGTGTCGAGGTAGTAGCCGCGGAGCACGCCGCGCTCGAACACCGGCCGCGGCCGCGTGGCCATGCCCTCGCCGTCGTAGTAGCGCGAGCCGAGGCCGGCCTCGACGTGGGGGTCGTCGGTGATCGAGAAGACGCTGCTGCCGATCGGCTGGCCGACCTTGCCGGTGAGGAAGGAGCGCTTCTGCTGCACCGCCGAGCCCTCCACTGCCTCGAACAGCGCCGAGACGAGCCGGCCGGCGGTCTGGTTCTCGATCACGCAGGCGAACTCGCCGGTCTTCTGCGGCTTCGCCCCCACCTGCATCATCGCGCGGCGGGTGGCCTCCCGCCCGATGTCGGCGGCCGGCGGCAGCGCGCGGTTGTGGCGCGTGGCCGCGTACCACCAGCCCTCGGGCTTCCGGCTCCCGTCGTCGCGCACGCTCACCTCGGCGAAGCGCTGGAACGACGAGCGCGTGGCCGTCCCCTCCATGCCGTTGGAGCAGCAGAGGGCCCCCTCGAACAGGTCGTCGGAGCACGAGGTGGTGACGGAGATGATCCGCTCGGAGCTCGGAGCGCTGCGCGCCGCCGCCTCCAGGTCCTTGACCGCCGCGCGCCGCTGGTCCGGGGTGATGCTCCCGGCCTGGTCGTCGCGGAGCCTGAGGTTCTTCGTCAGGCGGCCGGCATAGCTGGCCGGGTCGGCGAGGGCGCGGAAGGGGTCCTTCGCCAGCAGGCGCGTCTGGGCGATGGTCTCGTCGAGGAACTTCTCGACGGCCGCGGGCCTGAGGTCGCTGGTCGTGCTCTGCGAGAAGCGACCGTCCACGAAGAGGGTCACATGGAGGGAGAGTCTGGTCGAGTCGCGGAGCCGATCGAGCTTGCCGTCGCGCCACTCGATCTCCGACTCGCGCTCGCGCACGGCGGCCGCGCGGGCACCCTGCGCCCCGCGCTTCCGGGCCGCGGCGACGGCGGCCTTGGCACGTTCCAGCAGGTCGGCGCTCATGCCTTCCTCCCGCCGACGGAGACGCCGCCGCACCTGATGGTCGGCAGGCCGAAGCCCACCGGGATGCGCTGGCCGTCCTTGCCGCAGTAGCCCGCGCCGGAGTGCATCCGGAGGTCGCTCCCGACCATGTCGATCTTCTCGAGGACCTTGGGCCCGCTGCCGATGAGGTTGGCGTCCTTGACGTAGCGGCCGAGCTTGCCGTTCTCGATCATGCGGCCGTGCTTCAAGTAGAAGGTGAAGTCCCCCGCGCCGATGTGCACCTGGCCGTTGGAGAACATCTCGGCGTAGAGGCCCTTCTTGACCGAGGCGATGACCTCCTCGGGCGCGTGCGGGCCATCGAGCATGTAGGTGTTGCGCATGCGTGGCACGGGCGGGAAGCGGAACGACTCGCGCCGGCCCGACCCGGTCTGCCTGGTCTTGTAGTGTCGTGCCGACACGAGGTCGTGCATGTAGGAGCGGAGGATGCCGTTCTCGACCAGCACGGTCCGCTCGGTCGGGGCGCCTTCGTCGTCGACGTTGATCGAGCCGCGCATCCGCGGGTTGGTGCCGTCATCCACGATGGTGACGGCCTTCGGCGCGATGCGCTTGCCGATGCGGTCGGCGTAGATCGAGATCCCCTTGCGGTTGAAGTCGGCCTCCATGCCGTGGCCGATGGCCTCGTGGAGCAGGATGCCCGACAGCCCGGGCGCCAGCACCACCGGGTACTCGCCGGGAGGGGGCGGCGCCGCGTCGAACAGCAGCACCGTGAACTCGACCGCGTCGCGGGCGAGCTTGTCGATCAGGGCGTGGGTGCAGAAGCCGAGGCCGCCGCGCGCGGAGGCGCTGTGGCCGCTCTGCTCGGTGCGGCCGCCGGCTTCGGCGACGCAGCTCGCGTAGAGCACCGCCATGGGCTGGTCGTCCTCGACCAGCCGCCCGTCCGAGTCGGCCACCAGGATGTGGGTCGTCTCGTCCTGGAGCCCGGCGCGGACCTTGACGATGCGGCTGTCGGCCTGGCGCGCCACCGTGTCGATGCGGCGGATGAGCGGCAGCTTCCGGTCGACGCCGATCTCGGTCCACGGCACCTTCACCGCGTAGGCGCTCTTCACCGAATGCGCGGCGAAGGCCTTCGGCTCCAGGGTCGGCGTGCCGTCGGCCACGGCGGCCGCGGTGCCCGCGGCGGCCAGCAGCGCCTTCTCGGTCAGCTCCTCGCAGAAGGCGTAGCCCTGCGCGTCCCCCTTGAGCACGCGGATGCCCGCGCCGAGCGCGACCTCGGTGTAGGCGCGGTTGACCTCGCCGTCCTCGAGGCCGGTCCAGTGGTCCACCCGGTGCTGGAGGAAGACCTCGCAGAAGTCGCCGCCGCGCCCGAGCCCCCTGGCGATGACGCGGCGGAGCAGCCCCGTGTCCACGCCGAAGGCGACGAAGTAGGTGGGGGCGCCCCCTCGGCCGCGGGCGGGCGGCGCCGCGGGTGGCGGCCCGCCGGGGAGCGCGCCGGGCGGAGGCGAGATGGCGGCGGGCGCGCCGCAGGCGGCGAGCGCGCCCGGAAGCGAGACGATGGCGGTCCCCATCGCCGAGGCACGGATGAAGTCCCGTCGACTCAAGTTCACGAGGAGCCTCCTTGCGGCAGAGAGCGTAGCCTCGGCCGGCGGGCGAGACAAGCCAGACTCCGGCCAGGACGGGCCCAAGACCGGGCCCGGCGGTCACTCCCCGAGGTAGCTCAGGGCCTCGAGCTGCCGGCGCAGCTGCGGATCGATGACGGTGAGCCCGGGGGGCTCCCCCCTCGAGCGCGGCCGCCGGGCGAAACGCCGTGGAGGCAGGGGCGCCTCCCGGCGCCGGGACGCCCTGCTCGGCCGCTACGGGGTGGCGGGGCGGGGCCGCCGACCGCGGCGCTTCGGAGCCAGCCGCCCCTGCCTCGCGACGGGCACGAACTCGTCCCAGCCGTAGGCCTCCACGTAGTTCCGCCACACTCCGGTACAGGGGGCGTCGTAGTTGCAGCGCCGGCAGTCGTCGCGCTTGACCCGGTTCTCCTCCTCCTTGTGCAGCTTGCTGACGCGGGGACGCGGCCGGCCGTCGATCTCGTACTCGGTGAAGAACGCGAACTCGACGTAGCCACGGACGGGATCGGGGAGACCCTCGGTGGTGCAGCGCGGCAGGTCGACGAGGTAGACGGGCGGCAGGGGCTCGCCGACCGCGGCGAGAAAGCGCGCGAACTCGTCGGCGACGTCCCGGTAGCGCGCCACGAGCTTCTGGAGGAGCAGCGCCCCGCGGCCCAGCGGCTGCATGACGTTGAAGATGTACTGGTCCACGTCGAAGCGGCGCAGCAGCTCGTAGACCTCGCGCAGCCGCCGGTGGTTCCGCTGGCCGACCACCGTGGACGTGTGGAGGGCGCAGCGGTAGGGCCCCCTGAGTCTGGCGAGCACCTCGAGGCCAGCCACCGTCTCCACGAAGCTGCCGGGCGAGCGCGTCTGCCCGTCGTGGGAGCGGGCGTCGGGACCATGGATCGATACCACCACGTGGTTCAGGCCCTGCTCGAGGAGCTGACGGGTGTAGGGCTCGTACCTGAGGCGGCGCGCGTTGGTCGTGAGCCCGACCGTCCGGTAGCCGAGCCGGCGCGCCCATTGCACGTAGGTGGGCAGGTTGCGGTTCAGGGTCGGCTCCCCCGACGTGAACATCACCTCGCCGTGCGGGACGTGATCGCGCAGGAGCTGCAGCACGCGCTCGGGGGTGATCAGCTCGTGCCGTTGCTTGCGGTCGGCGCGGTCGTCCTCCATGCAGAAGACGCAGTTGTTGTTGCAGGTGGGCCCCGCGAGGATGTGAAAACGCTGATGCAACCCAGGGGAAGATAGCACGGATCCGGCAGCGGCCTAGCGAGGCGGCGACTGACGGGCGGCGCCGAGGGGCCGCTCCGCGGCCCGCAACGTGCGGTCGAGCCAGCCGAGCAGCAGGCGCATGGCGTCGCTCGAGTCGGGCCCGCCGTAGGCGAACGCGAGCTTCTCGGTCGTGGGCACATGGGTCTGCACCGGCCGCGGGAACACCACGACGGGGAGGACCTCGCCGCCGGGCCCGGCGAAGACGAGGTCCACGTGGGTGCCCGCCGCCTCGGTGTACTCCAGCTCCCATCCCGCCGGTGGCGCGGCCGCCGGCTGGCGGAGGGACGCGAGGATGAGGGTGGGCCAGTTGGATGCCGGCCACGGCGCGCCGAGCCCGAGGCCACGTCGCAGGGTCGCGAGGTGCTCCTGACCGGCAAGTGCCGCGACGGGCCGGCCGTGCTCGAGGTGGTGCTCCACCGTGCGGCCGCGGTCCCGCACCCACAGGCGCAAGCCGTCGGCAGCGGCGCTGCCGCCGAGTCGAATGCGGCGCCGCGGACCTGGCGCGACCTCGACGGCGGGGACCCGCGCCGGGCTCCAGCGCCACAGCTCGATGGGCGCGAGCCCCGGCGGGTGCACCGTGGGCACCGGAGCGATGGCCAGCGGCGCGTCGCCGGCAACGGTCGCCTCGCCATTCCAGTTGAGCCCGGTGAGGCCCGCGTCCCAGCGGCAACGCCCCGGGAGGGGCTTGCCCGGCGCCCGCCAGCCGGCGCCGAAACCCGCGGTGGCCGCCGTGCCGCCCCACCGCAGGGTGACGTCGCCGATGCCGTAGTAGCCGACGTGGCATACCGCCTCGGTGTAGAGGCGGGCGATGGTGGCGGCCAGGGGGTCGAGCCGCCGGGAGTCGACGGCGCCCGGCTCGAGCACCAGCGGCTCGTCGGTCCGAAAGGCGTCGCGGATGGCGGGCACCAGGGTGCGCAGCAGGCGGGTGCCCGCGGCCACGTGGCTGGCCGCGATCACGTCGTCGAAGTGGCGATCGAGCGTGACGCCGGCGCGGAGCGCGGCGACGTCCGGCCGCTTGACGTTCCAGTCCTCGCCCGAGGCGAGCAGGAGGTTCGGGCGGTCGCGGACCGCCAGGGTAGCGGGGGACGCCTTGCCGACGAAGTAGACGACCGCGCCCGACCCGGCGAGGCGCTCGATGTGGCGCAGCATGCGCGCGAAGGCCTGCTCCCGCGTGGCGCGGTCGGGCTCGCCCCGGAAGTGCCGGAGGTCCTCCTCCTGCACGATGGAGTAGCCCACGCGTCCGGCGAAGCCGGAGTTGATCTGGTCCAGGGTCCGCCCGGGCGTGGTGCCGCAGAAGTAGACGTAGGCGTCCAGCTCGAGCCGCAGCCCGCGGAGGGCCCGTGCGTAGCCGTCGAGGTGCGACGCGTCGCCGACGAAGAGCGAGACGAAGCGGAGCGCGGGGTCGGCGACCACGCGCCGGAGGTCGGCGACGAGGGCCGCGGGCGAGCGCAGGCTGACCCCCGCGCCGAGCACGTGCCGCTGGTAGCTGCCGAAGCAGAAGCCGCAATGGCGGTGGCAGCCGCGGCTGAGGAGCAGGACCGGGTGGCAGTCCATCTGCGGGCAGCGCGGGTCGAACGAGTGCCCGGCGTGTCGGCGCTCCACCTCGGCGCGGTAGGAAGGGAACCAGTCGATGGTCAGCCAGTCGAGGTCGTCGAGGTCGGGCGGCGGCGCGAGATCCTCGACGGGGGCGCCGGTCCCGTTCCACACGTCGGGCAGCGGTGGCGGTCGCTCGCCCCGCAGCAGGTGGGCGACCAGGGTGGGGAGCGAGCGCTCGGCGTGCCCGGAGACCAGGTAGTCGGCGGGGAAGCGCTCGAGGAAGAGGCGGCGGAAGAACGAGGCCGTGATCCCCCCGACCACGATGCGCGCGCCGGGGTTGATGCGACG
The DNA here is from genome assembly GCA_016218785.1 of Deltaproteobacteria bacterium. GTDB lineage: Bacteria > Myxococcota_A > Polyangia > JACRCY01 > JACRCY01 > JACRCY01. Next base: position 4,860 of record JACRCY010000255.1, on the reverse strand, counting down.
GAGGGAGGCGATGACCCCGCCCACGACAGCGATCGGCAGGAACCAGTGGACGTCGAGCAGCAACACGGCGGCGGCCTCGATCTCGTCACGGGTGACCTCCTCGGCGTAGCGGCCGAGGCGCGGGCCCGGGACGAGGTTGACCGCGGCGATGCTCCCGGCGGCGATGACGTGAGGGACGGTGTGGTTGTAGGGGTGGAGGTAGAGCACCCCCCCGGCCGCCCCGGCGGTCACCGCGCGCGTGGCGGCGGTCGAGGCTGGCTGCCCGGCGGTCCCCCCGGGGCCACGCGCGGGCTGGCGCATGCCGCCAGTGTGCGCAAGCCCCGCGGGGGCGTCAAGGTCCCCGAAGGTGTCCCCGAAGGCGCATGTCCCCGGAGGCGCAGGCGGACGGCGGACCATGCCACGCGCCGCCCCATGGCCCTTGCGTCCACCGCCCTGCGGCGCGCGCGGTTGACCGCTTCGGGTGGGCCTGCTAGCGTGATCCGACGTGGCGCGGGTGCCCGGAGCGATTCGCGAGCGGCGAGGCCGGGCGGCCGCCGAGCGCCGCGGGAGCCTGCGCGGCGGCGCGGCGCCCGAGCCGGGTCTGCGCACGGCCGAGGGGTCGGGGCTCTGCTACCCGCGTCCCTTCCCGGACACCGCCGTGCTCGTCCTGCTAGTGGCGGGGTGCGAGCTGCGCTGCGTCTTCTGCCGCAGCCCTCAGCCGCAGGCGGGAGTCAGGCCGCCCACCGCCGCCGAAGCCCTGGCCCTGGTGCGGCAGGCGCACCCGCGGCGGCGCCTCCTCATCACCGGGGGCGAGCCGACCGCGCGCGACGATCTCCTGGCGCTGTGCGCCGAGGCGCGCCGCGCCGGCTTCGCCGAGGTGCAGATCCAGACCCACGGCGGGCGCCTCGCTGACGCGGCCTTCACCGGGGCCCTGGTCCGGGCCGGGGCGACCGGCGTGGACCTGCCGCTCTACGCCGCCGCTGCGGAGGTCCACGACCGGGTCACCGGCGTGGCGGGTAGCCAGGCGCGGGCCCTGGCCGGTGCGGCGACGGCACGGGCCGGCGGGCTCGACGTGGCGGTCCACACGACGCTCTTCGCGGACACCCTGGACCAGTTGCCCGGCGTGCTGCGATTGGCGGCCTCGTGCGGCGGCCGCCGGATCTCCGCAGAGCCCGTGGCGCTCATCGACGACCTCGCCGCCTACGCCGCGGAGACGCCGCGCCTCGGCCCCCTTGGCGACGCCGTGGCCGCCGCGCTCGACGGCGCCGGCCGCGGGGACCGCGCCGCCCTGACCTTCGCCAGCATCCCGCCCTGCGCGCTGCCGGCCCGCACGCGGAGGCGCCGCCCGCGGCTGGGGCGGCCCCGGCCGGTGCCCCGCCGCGGCGCGATCCCGCTCGGGTACTCCGAGGTGCTCGCGGCCATCACCGACGGCGCCTCCCGCGCGTACGGGAGCGCGTGCTCGCCTTGCCGGCTCCGCCGCTCCTGCGCCGGCGTGCCGGCCGAGTACCTGCGCGCCTTCGGGGAAGGAGCCCTTCCGGCCCGCGACCTGACGGGTGGCCCGGCTCGGTTGACGCGGTCCCGGACGCGCGCGCCCGGGAGGAGGCCGTGAGGGGCGGCGCGGGCCGCGGGTTGTCCCTCCGGCCCGCCACGCTCGCCGAGGCGCCCGCGGGCGCACCCCCGGCCACGTTCGTGTGGACCTACGCCGGCCTCTTCGGTCGGCCGGCGGCCTACCAGGTGCTCGACGGCGACCGGCCGGTCGCGTGGATCTGCGGGGTGGGCGGCGCCGTGCGGGGGCACGGGTTCGAGGCGCTGCCGGAACGCTTCTACGGGCTGCTGCCCGACGAGGGCGCCACCCTTGATCTCGACGCGCTCCGGGCGGCGCTCGCCCGCAGCGGAGTCACGAGCCGCGTCCAGTGCGCGCCCGGGGGCGACTACCGGGCCGCCGACCTCTCCGCGTTCCACCGGCTCGACACCTACCTCGTGGCGGCGGCGAGCCCCGATCAGGCCTACCAGGGCATGGCGCGCGTCGGGCGGCAGGGGGTGCGCAAGGCCGAGCGGTCAGGGGTGACCGTGGCGCGTCGGCCGCTCGCGGCCGCCCTGGCTGCGTTCCACGCGCTCCACGCCGCGAAGTGCGAGCGGCACGGCTCGCCCGTGATGCCCGAGACGCTCTTCGGCCGCATCGCCGACGCCTTCGGCGAGCGGGCGGAGGTCTTCCTCGCCGAGCACGGCGGGCGGCCGGTGGCCGCCGCGCTCGTGGTGCGGGAGGGCGCCTACGCCATCTTTGCCGACGGGTCCTCGCTGGCGGAGGCCTGGCGCGTCTGCCCGAACAACCTGACGGTGTGGACGGCGGCGCGGTCGTGCCTCGAGCGTGGCGCTCGCCTGCTCGACTACGGCATCACCTTGCCGGGCGACGCCGGGGGGCATCGCTTCAAGGCGCACCTCGGGGGCGTGCGCACGCCCGTGTACGAGGTGACGACGTGACGGCGTCGCGACGGCTCCTGCTGCGGCTCGGCACGGAGTGCAACAGCCGCTGCCCGCACTGCACCATCCGCGACCTCGCGGGGCTGCCGGAGCGTGGCACCGAGGCGGCGCTCGCCGAGATACGGGCGGCCCGTGCCGCGGGGTGCGACGAGCTCGTGATCATGCGCGGCGAGGCCACGCTGCGGCCCGACCTCCCGTCGCTGCTCGCCACGGCGCGCGACCTCGGCTTCCGGCATGTCCAGCTCCAGACCAACGGCCGCCGGCTCGCCGACCCGGCCTTCCTCGACCGGCTCGCGGCCGCCGGCTTCACGTTCTTCGAGATCTCGCTGTACGGTCCCGACGACCGCGTCCACGACGCCATCGCAGGCGCGGCGGGCGCGTTCGACGAGACCACGCGGGGCATCGCCAACTGCCTGGCGCGGGACGTGGAGGTCCTGGCCACGGTGCCGGTGGTGCGGGCCAACGTGGATCGACTGGGCGAGACCGTGGTGCTGCTCGGCCGCCTTGGCGCGCGGGCGGTCCAGCTCAACCTCACGCGCCCCATCGACGGCGGCATGGGCGTGGTGGCCACCCTCGCGGAGGCGGTGCCGGCCGTGCGCGCCGCCGTGCTCCTCGGGCGCCACCTCGGCCTGCACCCGAGGGTCGAGGCGCTGCCGCCGTGCCTCCTGGGTGGCGTCGAGGATGCGCTCCTGAAGTTCGACCCCGCGCCCGTCCGGATCGTCGACCTGCACCGCACCGTCACCGACCTCACGGAGTTGCGCCAGGCGTACCGACCGCTGACGCCGACCTGCCGGCCGTGCGCCCGTGCGGACGAGTGCCCCGTGACCTGGGCCGGCTACCTCGAGGGGCCCGCAGGGGCTCGCGTGCTGCAGGCTTTCCCACGAGCGCGCGTGGCGAGCGAGCGCAGCGAGCGAGACGTGCGGCCCCAGGCCGCGGCGAGGGCGCACCCCAAGGAGGACGAGCCCGAGGCGGACCTGTGGCTCGTGCGGCCGCCGTGGACCCTGGTCGAGGAGACGGTACCGCGGCAGTGGGGCCTGCTCGGGCTGGTGCCCGACGCGGCGCCGAGCCGCCTCGAGGCGGCCGCCGGCGCCGGCTTCGCTCAGACGCCGGGCGGCCTGGAGTCGCTCCGGCGGCACCTGGAGGCTCGCGGCGCCAGCGTGCGCGCCGCGGACCTTGCCGCGCTCTACCTCGGCGCGGAGGATGCGTACGATCGCACCAGGGCGCACCTCGCCGGGCTGGGTGCGCGGGTCGTGGCCGTGGAGCTGCGCTGGCTGGTGCAGTGCCAAGGCGCCCTCGAGGTGCTCGGCCTGTGGCGCCGGCTGCACCCCGGTGCGCGGACCGTGCTCTTCGGCCGCGCGGCGGGGCCCCTCGCGCGCGCGGTCCTGGAGCAATGCGATTCCGTCGACTTCGTGGTCGCGGGGGAGGGGGCGCGGCCCCTGCGACGCCTGCTCGGCGCGCTCCTGCAGGGTGGCTCGCTCGAGGCGGTGCCGCAGCTCTGGTACAGGCGGCGCGGGCGGGTCGCGTACACCGGCACCGCCACCTGGCCCGGACCGGAGCACGGCGGCGACGACATCGGCGCCGGCGGCGATCCCGTGGAGGTGGCCGCCGCCATCGTGGACCGCCTGGGCGGAAACGCGCGCCTCCGCCTGGTAGGCGACCCGGTCCTGGCGTTCGGGGTGCCGGGCTGGCGGCGTTTCCTCGCCGCCTTCGGGCCGCGCGGCCGTGACCTGGAGCTCGACCTCGACCTCGGCGTGGGGGCACCCCCCGGCGCCGCCGTCATCGAGCGCCTTTCGCGGACCTTCCGCTCGGTGCGGCTGACCCTGCGAGCCGGCGCCGGGGACGGTTCTGCTCCGCTGGGCCGGCGTGGCCCCGGGGAGGCCGAGGTGCTGCGCTGCCTGGGCGCGGTCGCGGCGCATGACAACGTGCGCGCACGCCTGTGGCTCCGCTTCGGCCTCGCCCACGACGACGCCGCGTCGCTTGCGCGGACGCTCGAGCTGATGCGCCACCTGCTGACCCGGAACGCGTCGCGCGACCGGGTCGAGGCTGACTGCGTGGAGCGGTGGTACGAGCCCCCGGGCGCTCCGGAGGCTGGCGAGCCCGCGGCCCGCGGACGCCCGTCCTGCCGGACCGACCTCGACGCCATCGGGCGTGGCTTCGCGGCGCCGCTCTTCTCCGGCGCGGTGCGCTGCTCGCCCGGCGGGCTCACGCGGCGGGAGTACCTGGCCCTCATCCTCCGCAAGCACGCGGAGGTGAACCGCCTGTTCCTGGAGAGCGGCCGCCGGCGCGAGGAGGTCGCCCGCCGCGTGCGCGCCTACGTCGACGTCGTGAGCTCCTTCCTCGACCGCTACGAGCGGTTCGGCCCCGGTGGGGCCGGGGCGCCCGCGGCCGAGGCACACCGCC
>JACRCY010000252.1 GCA_016218785.1 Deltaproteobacteria bacterium | reverse complement strand
GCGGCGCGGGAGCGCGGCGGGCGGGCCATGGCACCTCTCAATGTTTCACGAAATCATGAAAGATGCACCGGGCGGTGTCAAGCCGCCCAGCGCGAGCGCCTGGCCAGCTAGCGAATGCCGAGGAGCTCCTTGACCTTGTTGATGACCTGGGGGGCCTGGATGGGCTTGGCGATGTAGCAGGTGGCGCCGAGGGCGAGGGCGCGCTGCCGATCCTCCTCCGCGCCCTCGGTGGTGATGATCATGATGGGGACGTCGCGGTGCGTCTCGTCGGAGCGGATGCGCTTGACCAGCTTGAGGCCGTCCATCACCGGCATGTTGATGTCGGTGATGATGATCTCGAACCGCTGGACGGCGAGCTTCTTGAGGGCGTCGACGCCGTCGTCGGCCTCGACGCAAGTGAGACCCTTGACCCGCGACAGCGCGAACACGATGAGCTGGCGCATGGTGGGGCTGTCTTCGACGACAAGGGCGGTGGGCATCGGATCTCCCTGACCTAGGCCGTTTCCTCCAGGCACGCCCGCAGGTCGGCGAGTCCCAGCCGGCCATCGGACGGGCCCCGGGCGAGCCGCGCCGCATTGAGGGCGGGCGCCGCGTGGAGCGAGAGCAGATCGAAGAGCTGGAAGTCGACGTCGACCAGCCCCTCCTTCTGGGTGAGGTACCCCCAGATGGGGACGACGCCGACGACGCGATCACGCAGGCGCAGCGGGATGCAGACCGCCGGGTGCGCGAGGTCGAGCGCGGGCGGCCGGGGCGCCCCCTCGTGGTAGGCGTGACCGCTCTGCGCTACCCGGCCGATGATCCCCTCGCCGCGCGGCACCCGGGGCACCTGCGTCACCGGGATCCCCTCGCTCACCAGCGCCCCGAGGGCCCCGTCCCCGGCTTCGAAGAACATGAGCGCGAAGATCTTGGCGCCGACGAAGTTGAGGAGGATCTCGATGATGGTGGCGCACAGCTCGCGCACGTCGAGCGCGGCCTGGAGCTGCGAGCTGGCGATGTAGAGGTTGGCGAGGTCGTTGTTCTCTCTCTCGATCTGATGGTAGCGCTCGGTGAAGTCGCGGCCCTGCAGCTCGATCTCGGCGAAGCGGCCGAGGAGCGACTCCTTCTCGCGCTCGAGCTGCTCGATGCGCTCCAGCAGCTGCCGGACCGTGGCCGAGGGGGGCGCGGTCGAGCGGGCCGCGCCCAGCTCCTCCTCGAGCTGCAACAGGCGGTAGCGCAGCGCCTCGTTGTCGTGCAGCAGCTCCTGCGCGAACTCCGCCCCCTTGCGGAAGTACGTGTCGAGGAACTCGCGCCGCCTGGCGAGCAGGCCACCATCCTCGCCTTCCTTGCCGGCCATCGGACCTCCGGGTTTGAACCATGCTAGCACAGGGACCGGGGAGCGTCATGGCGCGCCGCCCCGAGGCCCGCGATCAGCCGTCGGACGCGGCGCCGTGGTCTCAGGGCGGGCCGGCCGGCCCCCCGGGGCGCGCCCGCTCGCGCCACAGCGCGGCGAGGCCCATGTAGGCGGTCGCGGCCGCCGCGATCACCAGCGCGCGCACTCCCGTGTGGAGGTCGAGGTTGCTCGAGTAGAAGGACATGTAGCTGACATAGTTCTGGAAATCTCGCGGCGACGGGATCGGCTCCACCGTGTGGTTCACGGCCACCACCAGCCCGAGGAGCACCAGGTCGAGGCCGAAGGCCCGGGGCGGCCCCTTGAGCACCCAGGCGACGACCAGCAGCGGCGCGAAGTAGGCGGCAAACCAGACGAAATTGGTCCCGGCGAACAGCGTGATCACGAACAGCAGCGCACCGTACGTGACCGCCCACGCCGGCAGGCGGCCCGGGCCGGGAGCGCCCCCGGCGGGTGGGTCCGCGGACGCCGCAGCCGGCGCGGACCGCCAGGGCACGCACAGGAGCGGCCACAGGAAGGTCGCCAGCGCACCCACGTCGTTCACCAGCCAGCGCTCGTCGAAGACCAGGAGCGCGCGGTGCCAGGTCGAGGGCGTGAGCGGATCGAGGTGCTGGTTGCTGACGTCCACGCGGATGACGAGGCGTACGAGGAGGGCCGCGAGCAGGCCGCCGACGAGCGGCAGGAGCGGCCGCAGGCTGCGGGGCGCCCGCCACCCGATGGTGCCCCGTGCGGCGATGGCCGCCGCCACCGCCGGCACGATCACGAACTCGCGGCAGGTGACGCCGAGCGTCGTGCAGAGCGCCAGCAGGAGATAGCGCCGCTGCACCAGGAGCAGACAGGCCACGGCCGTGAGCAGGAGGCCGAGCGCGTCGGGGCCGATGGGGTTGAAGATCAGGCGCTTCATCGCCGAGTAGCTGAAGGCCACGAGCAGGGTGGCGATCCCGGCGCGCCACCGCGAGGGCGTGTAGGCCCGCGCCAGGGCGTACAGGCAGAGCAGGAAGAGCGGCAGCGCCACCGCAGCGATGCCGGCGTAGGCGCGCGCGGGGGGCACGTGGGCGATGCGGGCGACGGCCCCGGCGAGCATGGTGGTGCCAGGCCGGTAGGCGAAGGGGGCGGTCACCGGCTTGACCGCCTGCACTCCCTCGACGGCCATCTTCAGGTAGGCCTGCTCGTCGTAGAAGTACCAAGTCGGCTCCAGGCGGTTGGTGAGGGCGCCCATTGCCACGACCGTGACCACGGCGGCGGCCAGCGCCACCAGGGTCTCGCGCCACGACCGGCACGTCCGGCCGTCGGGCTCGACCGCGGGGCCCGGTACCGATGGCGCGCTGGTCGGGTCGGCCACGTCAGGCCTTGCCCGCGAAGCGCGCGATGGCCTCGGCCATGGCGCCGACCGGGACGATCTCGTCCACCACGCCGGTGGCGATCGCCTCCTGCGGCATGCCGAAGATGACCGCGGTCTCGGGTGCCTCGGCGAAGACCCGGCCGCCCCGGTCGTGCACGGCGCGCACGCCCCGGCCCCCGTCGCCGCCCATGCCGGTGAGCACCACCGCGCACAGGTCGGGGCCGGCGGCGGCCGCCGCCGAGGTCAGCATCCGGTCGACCGACGGGACGAAGCGATCCTCGCCGGTTCCCGGCGCCACCCGGGCCACGTACCCGTCGGCGGTGCGCTCGAGGCACAGGCTCCCCGACCCGGGCGCCACCAGCGCCAGGCCCGGCCGGAGCGGCTCCGTCCCCTTGGCCTCGCAGACGTCGAAGCGCGAGTGGCGGTCGAGCCGCTCGGCGAAGGCGGCCGTGAAGCGCGGCGGCATGTGCTGGGTGATGAGCACCGCCAGGGGCGCGATCGCGTCGAGGTCGTGCATGATCCGCTGCAGCGCGGGCGGCCCGCCGGTGGAGGCGCCGATGGCACAGATCCGCAGGGGACCGGCCGGGACCACCTGCGGCAGCGCCGGGCCGGGCTCCCCCACGACCTCGACCGCCTGCGAGATCGGCCGGGACGACGCATGGGCGCGCTCGGCGAGGGCGCCAGCGCGGAGCTGGGTGCACGCCCGCACCTTGCGAGTCAGATCACGCTCGATGGTGCGCAGCTCGGCCGAGGGGAGCGCGGTCGGCTTGGCGATGAAGTCGAGAGCGCCCAGCTCCAGCGCCTTGAAGACGTTGTCGCGGCTGGCATAGGAGCTGACCACCACCACCGCCGTCGGGCGACGCCGCATCAGGAGGCGCAGGAAGGCGAACCCGCCCACCCGGGGCATCTCGAGGTCGAGGGTGATGACGTCGGGGGCCAGCGTGAGCGCCTGCTGCAGCCCCTCGTCCCCGTCGGCGGCGCGGCCGACCACCCGGATCCCGGGGTCGCTCTCGAGCATGGCGGTGAGCGTCTGGCGGTTGTACGCCGAGTCGTCGATCACCAGCACGCGGATGACGCCGGGCTCCGCCATCAGGCGCCTCTTATCGCACTGCCGACGGAAACGCAATCACGCCGGCCTCGCCACGCGGCAGTCCCCCCACCGACCGCACGCGCGTCGCCCGAGGCCCTGCCCCCCCTACCGCCTCCAGGCTCTAGTCCATGGCCCCTCATGGCTTGCGGTACACCAGGTCGTTCTTCAGGTGGCACAGCTCGAACGCGGTCGACAGGTTCATCAGCGACTCCGAGTGGCCGAGCAGCAGGTAGCCGCCGTGGACGAGCTTCGAGTGGAAGGTCCCCACCGCCCGCTTGCGCGACTCGGCGTCGAAGTAGATGAGCACGTTGCGGCAGAAGATCACGTCGACCTCGGGCAACAGCGCGACCCCGTCGAGGTCGATCAGGTTGATCTGCCCGAAGCTCACCATGGCGCGCACCTCGTCGCGCACCTGGTAGCCCCCGGGGGCCTCGCGGAAGTAGCGCCGGAGGTAGCGCTCGTCGGTCTGCCGGAACGAGGCGCGACCGTAGATCCCCTTGCGGGCCAGCTGCAGCACGCGGCGCGAGATGTCGTTGCCGAAGATGTGCACCTGAGCGGGCTGGAACAGTCCGCTCTCCAGGACCAGGATGGCGACGGTGTAGGCCTCCTCGCCGCTGGCGCAGCCGGCGCTCCAGACGGTGAGGCGCCGGCCTCCGGGACGTGGCCGCGCCGCGATCTCGGGGAGGATCTCGTCCCGGAAGGCGTCCAGCTGGTACGCCTCGCGGAAGAAGTAGGTCTCGTTGGTGGTGACCCGCTCGACGATCTCCTCGTACTCGGCCCGCCGTCCCGGGTCGTAGCGTAGGTGGCGGTGGTAGTCGGCGAAGGTCTCCAGGCAGAGGGCGGCCAGCCGTGGCGCCAGCCGCCGGTGCACCACGAACTTCAGGTCGTCGGCGAAGAAGATGCCGCAGTACGCGTTGATGAGGTCCCGGATGAGCCGGAACTCCTCCATCGACATCGGGACCTCGAGCTCGCCCGGCAGCACCGATCCGCTACCCCCGCTGTGCCAGCGCCTGCGTGATGGCCTGCCGGACCAGTTCGTCCGCCTCGACCTCGAGCCGCGCCCGCAGCGCGGCCCGCGACGCCGCGTCGGTGCTCGACGCGAGCGCCTCCGCGGCCGCGCGCCGCACGTCCCAGCGCGGGTGCCCGAGCGCCTCGCACACTGCCGCCCGCGCCGTGGCCGAGGCTCGCGTGCCGAGCGCCCGCGCGGCGGCCTTGACCGCCTCGGTGTCGTCGTGCCGGAGCCCCGCGTGCAGGACCGGCTCGTCGTCCGCCGTCCCCAGGCGGCCGAGCATCTCGAGGGCGATGCTGGCCAGGGCACCGTCGGCGTTCGTGGCCAGCGCGCGCAGCGCCGGCAGTGCCGCCGGGTCGCCGATGAGCCCGAGGGCCCGCAGCGCCGCGGCGCGGACCGGCGGCTCGTCGTCGCGGTCGCCCCCCTCGTGGGAGGAGCCGAGGGCCACCGCCGCGAGCGCGGGGGCCGCCGCCGCCGCGCCCAAGGCACCGAGCGCCCGGGCGGCCGCCGCCCGCACCGAGATCGACTCGTCCGAGAGCGCGAATACCAGCGCCTCGGTCACGGCCGGCTCGCCGCCCAGGCCGCTCAGCGCGTCGGCCGCGGCGCGGCGGAGCACCGCGCTCTCGTCGCGCAGCGCGCCGAGGAGGAGGCGGCGGTCCTCGGCCCGGCCGCAGGCCCCGAGCACGCGGCAGAGGTACGGGCCGATGGGCCCGCCCAGGCCGTGCGCCGCGACCAGGGTGTGGACCTCGTCGTAGGCGCGCGCGCCGATGGCCCCGAGCGCGGCGGCGGCCGCGCTGGCCACCTGCCCCTCGCGGCCGAGGGCCTGGAACAGCCCCGCGACCGGGCCCGGCCCCCGCGGCAACCCCACCGCCTGCCCGATGAGGCCGAGCGCCCGGGCCGCGGCCGCGGCGGGCTCCGGCTCGTCGTCGGCCGTGGCGCGCGCCAGCAGCTCGCACAGCTGCGGGGCCGCGGCGGCCGTGCCCAGGCGCGGCAGCAGCTCGAAGATGAGGGCCCGCAGGTCGGGGTCGAGCTCGGGGCACAGGGCCTGCAGCGGCTCGGCCGCCCGCTCGCCGAACGCCACCATGGCGTCGGCGGCCACGTCCTGGGTCCCCTCGTCGCGGAGGAGCTGGCACAGCGCCGGGAGCGTCTCGGCGCGCCGGGCCCAGCCGAGGAGGGCGGCCGCCGAACGCCGCAGCGCGCGCGAGTCGCTCGCCAGGGTGGCGCACAGGCCGTCGAGCGCCGCGGCCGGCGCCGCGTGCAGGTGGTCCTCGATGAGGGCCGAGACCTCGGACGAGACCATGGCGTGCAGCGCCTGCAGCGCGGTGACCGCGGCCTCGCGGGCGCCGCGGGAGCGGTCGGCGAGCGCGGCGATCATGTCGGGCAGGGCCCCGGCGTCACCGGCGAAGCCGAGCGCCTCGAGGGCCGCGCGTCGCAGCACCGGCTCGCCGAGCAGCGGCGCGAGGATGTGGTAGGGGACGCTGGCGCCCAGGCGGTTGAGCGCCTCGAGGGCCGCGAGCCGCGTCAGGAGATCGCCGGCCGCGAGCGCCGCCTGCAGCGCGGGCACCGCCTCGCGCCGCCCCAGGTGCCCGAGGGCCTCGGCCGCAGCCGCCCGCAGGTTGGCGTCCGCGTCGCGGAGCGCCGCGGACAGCGGGCCCACCGCCCGCGCGTCTCCGATCACGCCCAGGGCGTCGATGACCAGCTTGCGGCTCACCACCCCCACCTGGAGCGCGTCGAGCAGCAGCGGGACCGCGGGTCGGCCGACCAGCCCGAGCGCCTCGACCGCGGCGTTGCGCCGGGCGATGTTGGAATCCTCCCCGAGCGCCACGATGAGCCCCGCGGCGGCCTCCTCGGGCCTCGGCCAGGCGGTCACGCGCGACACCGCCTCCTTGCGGACCCGCCAGCTCTCGTCGCCCATCGCCTCGACGAGGAGCTGCAGCGCCTCCAGCGCCCCGTCCGCCGGTACGCCGGCCAGGGCCGCGTGCCGCGCCTCCTCGTCGTCCGACTGCAACGCCCGCCGAACCTCGTCAAGCTCCACTGCGCCCCTCCCGTTCCCGATGGTGCAGCACGAAGAACTCGTCCACCGCCTCGCGGATCAGGTCGCGCTCCCCCCGGATGGCGGCCGGCACCCGCTGCTCCAGCAACGCGCGACCCGCGGCGAGGTCCGCGGCGACCTGGCCGGCGGGCTCGCCCCGCTCCAGCGCCGCCACGAAGTCGTCGCCGTTGTACAGCGCGATGTCCGCCACGATCAGCGCCGCCAGGCGCCGCGCGCCCTGCACCCCCTCCTCGCGCGTGGCGTAGCGCAGCTTCAGGCGCCCCTCGCCCGCCTGCCGGATGGCGGCCGCCTCCGCCGGGTCGATCGGCCCCACCTTCGGCGCCGCCCGCCACGGCAGGAGCCGGGCGATCTTCGAGAGCAGCGAGTCGGGGATGTGATGCTGCTCGATGTAGTCATCGGCGCCGTGCAACGAGGTCGGGCGCCGCTTGTAGGCAGTCCGCTGGTATACCGAGGCGACGAGGATCACCTTGGTGGGGAGGCCGAGGGCATGCACCTCGTCGCAGAGTTGATGGCCCAGGATCTTGGGGAGGGCGACGTCGACCACGAGGACGTCGGGCGGCGCGCCCGTGAGGTGCTCGAGCGCGGCGACGCCGTCGGCCGCGGTGACGGCGCAATAGCCGCCGTCGTCCACCAGCCGCCGGATGGCCTCGCGGATGGTGGTGCTCTCGTGGGCGATGAGCACCCGGGCGGCCGGCGCCGACGCTCGCGGCTGGGACACCGTCACGGCGCGCCACCGCCTCCCTTGGCAAGGGCTCCGGCGACGGCGCCGAGCCGCAGCCGCTCGTGGCTGGTGAGGATCTTGTCGAGGTTGAGGATGAAGAGGATGCGCCCCTTCAGGTAGCACACCCCGTCGAAGAACTCCGCCGCGAGCGCGTCGGCGAACAGCTCCGGCGGCGACTTGACCTCGGGACGCGGCACCCGGAGCGTCTCCGCCACGCCATCCACCACCAGCCCCACCACCCGCCCCTGGATCCCGACGATGACGTACTTGCCGCGCCGCCCCAGCGGGGTGGCCGGGAGGTCGAAGCGCTTGCGCAGGTCGACGACCGGCACGATGGTCCCGCGCAGCTCCACCACCCCCTCGACGAAGGCGGGCGCGCGCGGCACCGGCGTGATGCGCAGCGGGTTGATGATCTCCTTGATGCGCAGGATGTCGAGCCCGTACTCCTCGCTGCCCACGCGGAAGACGACCAGCTGCACCATCGGCACGCCCGGGGCGTCGGGACGCGCCGGGGTGCCGGTGCCGCCGCGGGCGGTCCCGGCCGGGCTCATCGGCGCACTCCACCGGCGCCGCGCCCGCCCACCTCGAAGGCCAGCACCGCGTCGACGTTGAGGACGATCAGCATGCGCCCCCCGAAGCCCGGCATCAGGATCGACGGCGGCCGCCCGATCCCCCCGATGAACTCGGAGCTCGGACCGCCCACCGCCGCAGGGGCCGGCTCGATGTCCTCGGCGTGCAGCCGCACCACGTGGACCACCTCGTCCACCACCAGCCCGTACGGCTCGTCCTGACGGGTCACGATGAGGATCCGCGCGGCCGGACCCGGCTCGGGCGCCGGCAGGTGCAGCCGCAGCCGGAGATCCACGACCGGCACGATGGTGCCGCGGACGCTGATGATCCCGGTGACGAAGGCCGGCGCACGCGGCACCTCGGTGACGGGCCGCACCTTGATGATCTCGCTGATGCGCAGGATGTCGAGGGCGTACTCCTCGTCGCCGAGCAGGAAGGTGAGGAACCGCCGCGCCGGCGTCTCCTGCAGGCGCTCGTCGAGGCCGCGCCGGTAGGTCTCCTCGGTGGCCAGCGGCAGGTCGGCGCCGCCGCCCACCAAGGCGTCCCACGACGGCGCCAGGCGATCGGAGGGGCGGTCGCTCATGCCACGGCCTCCGCGCCGCCGCCCGGCGGCGCCACCGTCTCCTCCACGAGGGCGGCCACGTCGAGCACCAGCACCGTCTGCTGCCCGCCCAACTCGGTGGCGCCAGCGATGCCGGGGACCTCGGCGAGCACGCGCCCCAGGCTCTTGATGACGATGTCCTGCTGCCCGGTCAGCTCGTCGGCCACCAGGCCGAGCCGGTGCTGCGCCAGCCCCACCACCACGATGTACTGGCGCGCCGGGGGCGCCCCCGGCGGGGACGGGCGCGCGGCGATGCTCGGCGCGCCCGCCGGCCTCAGGTGGAAGACGTCCTCGAGCCGCAGCAGCGGCAGCGTCTGGCCCCGCAGCGTGTAGACCTCGCGCCGCTCGATGGTCTTGAGCTCCCGCGGATCGATGAGGACGCTCTCGAGCACCGAGTTGAGCGGGATGGCATAGGTCCGCCCGGCGGCCCGGATGACCAGCGCCGGGATGATCGCGAGCGTGATGGGAAGGGTGATGGAGATCTTGGTCCCCTGCCCCGCCTCGGACCACAGGTCGATGATGCCGGAGAGGCGGGCGATGTTGGTCTTCACCACGTCCATGCCGACGCCGCGTCCCGAGACCTCGTCGGCCTTCTCCTTGGTCGACACGCCCGGCAGGAAGATGAGGTTGTGGATCTCGCGGCGCGAGAGCTCGGCGGCGGCTTCTGCGCCGAGCTGCCCGCGGGCGACGGCGGCCCGGACGATCTTCTCCTCGTCGATGCCGACGCCGTCGTCCTCGATGTCGATGACCACGTGGTTGCCGCGGTGGTACGCGGAGAGGGCGATGGTGCCGATCTCGGGCTTGCCGGCGGCCGCGCGCGCCGCGGCGGCCTCGATGCCGTGATCGATGCTGTTGCGGATGATGTGCATCAAGGGATCGGACAGCTCCTCGACGATGAGCTTGTCGAGCTCGGTGTCGGCCCCGCTGATCAGGAAGCGGATCTCCTTCTGCGACTCGCGCGAGATCTTGCGCACCACGCGGGACAGCTTGTCGAGGACCTGCCCGAGGGGCACCATGCGCACCTCGAGGATGCCCGCCTGCAGCTCGGCGACCTTGCGCTCGAGCGCGCGGCTCTCCCGGTGCAACGTCCGGCTCAGCTCCCCCTGCGTGGGATCGCCCTTCAAGCGGTCGAGGATGGCGTTGATGCCGGCGCGCGTGAGCTGCAGCTCGCCGACCACGTTCATGAGGGCATCCAGCTTGCGGATGTCCACCCGCACCGTCTGGCTGACGCTGCGCAGCGAGGTGGGACGCTCCGCCTCGTGCCCGTCGTGCCCGTCGTGCCCCTCGGCGCCG
>JACRCY010000251.1 GCA_016218785.1 Deltaproteobacteria bacterium | reverse complement strand
GGTCACGAAGCCCGATACCACGACCGAGGTGGTAAGCTTCGGCGCCCTCGCTTCTGGCGCGACCGAGTCGCGGCCCGTCACGTGGACCGTCCCGGCACCCGCTGGACGCGGCGCTGGCGAGTCCAACGCCGACTACGTCGCGCGTCTCCAGGCCCTCAACGGCACCGGCCTCACGACGGCGGCCGCCGCGACCGGGACCGACGCGGCCGGCAACGCGCTCGGCGCCGTCAGCCAGAGCCTGAGCACGCCCGAGCGGCTGCCGATCCTGGCCTTCACACCCGGTTCGCTGACGCCGTTCGCGCCCGGCCAGACGCAGCCGCTCAGCGTCACCGTGCAGAACGTCGGCGGCGCCGACGCCAGCACGGTGACTTTGACGCTCACGAACCCCGGCGGGAGCACCGCGCTCGCGACGTTTGCGCTCGCGGCGGGCGCCTCGTGGAGCGGCTCGCTCAACGCCACGGCCCCCACGCTGGCGCAGAAGGGCGCCGAGGAGTCGGACGCGGCCTACCGCGCGCGCCTCGCGGCGTTCGAAGGTGCGGCGCTGAGCTTCGGTCTCTCGCTTGACTGGGCTGCGCCCGGCGCCAGCTTCGGCACCGAGAACGCCAGCGTGGCCGGGACCGGGCAGGTGCCAATCGTGGACATCGCGCTCGCCGCGCCCGCGACCGCGCGCAGCGGCGAGAACGTGACCTACACAGTGACCCTCGTCAACGCCGGGCACGCGCCGACCGCGGGCACGACCCTGCGCTTCACGGGGCTCGGCGGCACGCCGCAGGTGCTCGCGGCGCCGGCCGTGCTGGCGCCCGGCGCCAGCGTGCAGATCCCGGTCGACGAGGTCGTGCCCACCGGCCTGCCGAGCGGACCGGCGCAGGTGCGCGCCACCGTGGGGTGGAGCGACGGCGCCGGCGGAGTCTACGGCGACCAGTCGGCGACCGCGTCGGTGACCATCCAGGCGGATCCGGATCTGACGGTCTCGGTGGCCCGACCCCCGCTCGCGCTCCCCGGGCAGTCTCTGCCGCTCACCTTCACTGTGCGCAACGTCTCGCAGGTGGACGCGGCCAGCGCGCAGGTGCGCGTGACCCGCGCCGACGGCAGCGAGGCGGGCACGGCCACGCTGCCGGCGTTGGCTGCCGGCGCCGTCACCGCGGCGACGGTCAACGTGACCGCGCCCCCGCTCGCGCCGAAGGGCGCGGACGAGAGCGATGCCGCGTACCGCCAGCGGGTGCTCGCGCTCTCCGAGCACGCGCTCTCCTTCAACTTCGCGCTCACCTGGACCGGCCCGGGCGGCGGCAGCTACGGCCCCCGCGGTGGCACGACCTCGACGTACGTGGTGGCCCCGCTCGTCGACGTGGCTCTCACCGCGCCGGCCACGGCCAACGCGGGCGAGGCACTGACGTACACGGTGCGCCTGACGAGCGCGGGCCACGCCGATGCGGCCGGCCTCGCGCTGACGCTGGCGCTTCCCGACGGCACCACCCAGCCCGTCACCACGCCCGCGACCCTGCCGCGCGGCGCCAGCCTGGAGATCCCGGTGACCTGGAACTGCCCCGCGCAGCAGCCGGCCGGCGCCGGCACCGCCACGGCCAGGATCGCCTGGGCGGACGCGAACGGCTCGAGCTACGGCCCGCAGTCGGCCGCCGCGACCACGACCTTCACGCGGGGCAACCAGCCTCCGCAGGTCACCGTCGGTCCGCCGCAGACCATCACGCTGCCCGCGCTCGCGACGCTCACCGGCACGGCCACCGACGACGGCCAGCCCGCCGCGCTCAGCTACTCCTGGGTCAAGGTGAGCGGCCCGGCCGAGCCTACCATCCTCGATCCGCGGGCGGCCACGACGCAGGTCTCCTTCACCGCCCAGGGCACCTACGTCCTCCGCTTCACCGCCAGCGACTCCCAGCTCACGGCCAGCGCCGAGACCTCGGTCACGGTGCTGCCGCGTACGGGCAAGGGTACGACGATCGCGGGCACCGATCCGGTCGAGGGGGAGAAGTTGCTCCACCTCGAGCGCGACGCCGGCGGCCTGCGGCTGAAGAACACGACCACGCCGCTGAACTTCATCTGGGTGGCCGTGACCAGCAAGAACACCATCGTGAGGATCGACACCTTGACGGGCACGGTGCTCGGCGAGTACCGGTTCGGCCCGCCCGGCTATGGGGCTCCCTCGCGGACGACGGTGGACTCGAACGGCAGTGTCTGGGTCGGAACCCGTAGCGACAGCAAGAACGCCGTCGTGCACATCGGCCTCCTCGAGAACGGCCAGTGCGTCGACCGGAACGGCAACGGGGTCATCGACACGTCCACCGGCCTGAACGACATCCGGCCCTGGGTGGACCCCCCTGGCTACTGCAGCTGGTGGGATGCGACCTGCGGGGATGCCTCGCACGCGGAGGACGAGTGCATCCTGCACTTCGTGCGCACGAGTGCCTATGGAACCCGCCACCTTTCGGTCGATGCCAACAACGACGTATGGGTCAGCGGCAAGGGGAACTTCGCAGGGTCCTTCGACCTCATCGACGGGAGCACTGGCCAGATAAAACGCCGGGAGCCGTCGGTGGGCTACGGCGGGTATGGCGGCCTGATCGACCGCAACGGCGTGATCTGGTCCGCGAACGCGCTGCTGCGCTGGGACCCGGCGCTGCCGCTGACCGGCCCCAACGGGATCAACTGGCGCGGCTACGAGCACTCCAGCTACGGGTTGTGCATCGACAGCTCCGGCAACGTGTGGAACACGTCGTCGTCGGGCGGCCTCCTGCGCAAGTTCGCGCCGGACGGGACCCTGATAGGAAGCTACCCCCTGCCGAACCCCGCCAAGGGCTGCGCCGTGGACCACAACGACGACGTGTGGATCGGCAGCGGCGACTACTGGAATGGCCCGCCCACGGTGCTCCACTACAAGAACGACGGCACGTACGTCGGCGCTGTCTGGTTGTACCCGCCCGACTGCTACCTGTGCGGTGGTCCTAACGGCGTGGCGGTGGACGCCGCGGGCAAGATCTGGGCTCCCTTCGGCTACGACCAGAAGGCCTGGCGCATCGACCCGAACCTCGGTCCGATCGGTGCTGACGGCGTCACGCCGGTGGGCGCGCCGGATCTGTCCACCGTCCCGCTGGGCGGCTACCTCTACAACTACAGCGACATGACCGGGAGCACGCTGACGGGGCCGCCTGCCAGCGGCACCTGGACCTTCGTCTACGACAGCGAGCAGGAAGGCGCCCATTGGGGCGTAGCCACGTGGACCGCCGTGGTGTTCGGCGACGGCGCGCTCACGGTCCAGGTCGGCAGCAGCACCAACGGGACGACGTTCTCGCCGCTGACGACGGTCACCAGCGGGCAGCCGTTCTCCGTTCCGGCCGGCCGCTACCTCCAGGTGAACGTGCGCCTGCGGCGGTCGAGCACCGGGGAGAGCCCGATCCTCTACGACCTCACCCTCGGGACGCTCGACTACCAGCTCCCGGCGACCGTGAACCAGCCGCCGGTCGTCGACGCCGGTCCGGACCGCACGACCACCCTACCGAACGCTTTTCGCCTGACCGGCTCGGTCCGCGACGACGCGCTCCCGGCAGGCCAGCTCACCACCACGTGGGAGCGCATCAGCGGCCCGGCCGCGGTGACCTTCGGCAGCGTCCACCGGGTGGCGACCGACGTGACCTTCACGGTGGCCGGCACGTACGTGTTGCGCCTCACGGCGACCGATGGCGCGCTCAGCGCCAGCGACGAGATGACGGTGACCGTGCTGCCCGGCAACCTGCCGCCGGTGGTCAACCCTGGACCGAGCATGGCCGGAACCGTGGCCACGCCGGTGACCCTGGCCGGCAACGTCAGCGACGACGGTCTGCCGACCGGCGGGGTCTTGACCATCGGGTGGAGCAAGCTGAGCGGCCCCGGCGACGTGGTGTTCGCACCCGCCGACGCGGCGGCCACCAGCGCCACCTTCAGCGCCGCGGGCACCTACGTGGTGCGGCTGACGGCGAGCGACTCGGCGCTCTCGAGCAGCGCCGACGTGGTGGTGCTCATCGACAGCGGCTCGCCTTCGAGCAACCGGCCGCCGACCGTGACCGCCGGGCTCCCCCAGACCATCTGGCTGCCCGCAGGCGTCACGCTGCGCGGCACGGCGTCCGACAGCACCCTGCCCGGCGGGCCGCTGCAGGTTGCGTGGTCCATGGTCAGCGGTCCGGCGCCAGTGACGTTCATGACGCCGAACGCGGTCACGACCAACGTGACCTTCACGACCCCCGGCGAGTACCTGATGCGGCTGACGGCGACGGACAGCCAGCTCACCGCCAGCGCCGACACGGTCGTCACCGTCAATCCCCGCGCCACCACGAACGAGGCGCCGACGGTGAGCGTGACGCCGGCGCAGACGACCCTGACCATGCCGCTCAACACCGTGCTTCTGCACGGGAGCGTGAGCGACGACAGCCTGCCCGAGTACGGCTCCCTGACCTCGACCTGGGAGCAGATCGACGGCCCCGGCCTGGTCGCCTTCGGACCGGGCGCCCCGGATGAGCCCTACAGCACGACGGCGGCGTTCCCCTACCCGGGCGACTACCGGGTGCGGCTCGTGGTCAACGACGGCGCCATGACCCAGAGCGCCGTCGCGCAGGTCACGGTGCTGCCCGACCTGGTGAACCACCCGCCCGAGGTCAGCATCGACGGACCGGGCATCGTGACCGGCGACCTGCCGGCGATTCCGCTGCTCGAGGGCCACGTCCGCGACGACGGCAAGCTCGCGGGCGTCGTCCTCGCGCTGCAGTGGACGCAGGTCAGCGGACCCGACGAGGCCCTCATCGGCCTGCCCACGAACCCCTGGACCCACGTGGGCCTGTTCGCCTACGGCACGTACGTCTTCCGCCTCAGCGCGTACGACGGGGAGCACACCAGCAGCGCGGACGTGACGGTCACGGTGCGTGCGTCCAACACCGCGCCCGTGGTTAGTGCCGGCCCGAGCCAGTCGCTTCCGTACCCCCAGCGCACGACCACGCTCGTCGGCTCGGCCACGGACGACGGGCTGCCCTCCGGCAGCCTCACCGTCTCCTGGAGCAAGGTGAGCGGCCCGGGCGCGGTGACGTTCTCAGCGCCGACCCAGACCACCACCGACGCGACCTTCTCCCTGGCCGGAGCCTACGTGCTGCGCCTCTCGGCCAGCGATGGCCAGAAGACCGGCAGCGCCGACGTCTCGGTGACCGTGGGCGCGCCCGCGGGCAACCTGCCGACCGTGGCGTTCCTGTCGCCCGCGGACGGCAGCGTCGTGACCGCGCCGACCGACGTGCTCGGCAGCGTGAGCGAGGGCGAGTGGCTCCTCGACTACCGCGCGGGCGGCGACGACTCGGAGCAGCCGTGGACCGCGCTGGCGTCGGGCACGACGCCCGTCACCAACGCCACGCTCGGCGCCTTCGACCCGACCATGCTGCTGAACGGCATGTACACCCTCCGCCTGACCGCGACCACCGCGGCCGGTACGGCCACGGAGGCCCTCGCGGTCTCCGTCGACAAGAACTTCAAGGTCGGCAACTTCACGGT
>JACRCY010000250.1 GCA_016218785.1 Deltaproteobacteria bacterium | reverse complement strand
GGACGAGCGGTGGTGACGCCGCGTCGGGGTGACCTGTGGTGGGTGCGTCAGCCGGCCTGGCCGGAGCAGGCCGCGGACACCAGCAAGCGGCGCCGGCCCTGCCTGGTCGTGAGCGGTGATCCGTGGAATCTCGAGCCGCGCGATCCCCGGGTGACGCTCTGCCCGCTCACCGGGCTGGAGCACGCCGCCCGCCGGTACGACACCGACGTCGTGCTGCGCCGCCACGAGACCGGGTTGCCCAAGGACAGCGTGGCTCGCTGCGTCGAGCTCTACACGGTCTTCCGTGATCAGCTCGAGGAGCGGATCACCCAGCTCTCGGCGGTGAAGATGACCGAGGTGGATCGGGCGTTGCGCCTCTACCTGACGCTCCTCACGCCGTAGGGCGCGGGCTCGCGCCCTACGGCCCGGCGCGGGAGCCGGCAAGGCCCGGGGGCCAGAGCAGCACCTCGAGCGCGCCCGCCAGGTCGCGCACCCCCACGACTTCGAGCGGCGGGTCCGCGCGCAGCCGGGCGCGGCTCGCCTCCGGCACCACGCAGCGCCCGAAGCCGAGGCGGGCCGCCTCGGCCAGGCGCGGCTCCGGCCCGGCGACGGCCCGCACTTCGCCGGCGAGGCCGACTTCGCCGAAGCAGACGGTGGCGGGCTCGACCGCCACCCCCCTCGCCGCCGAGGCCACGGCCGCGGCGAGCGCCAGATCGCTCGCCGGCTCGTCGAGCTGGAAGCCGCCCGCGACGTTGACGAAGACGTCCTGGTCGAGCACGCGCACGCCGGCGCGCCGCTCGAGCACGGCCAGGAGCAGCGCCACCCGGTACGGATCGATCCCCATGGCCGCGCGCCGCGGCGGACCCGCCGGTGACGCCACCAGCGCCTGCACCTCGACGAGGAGGGGCCGCGTGCCCTCGAGCCCGGCCACCACCGCCGAGCCCGGCGCCCCGGCGGGGCGCTCGGCGAGGAACAGCGCCGACGGGTTCGGCACCTCGCGCAGGCCCTCGGCCCGCATCTCGAACACCCCGACCTCCGTGGTCGAGCCGAAGCGGTTCTTCCGCGCGCGCAGGAGGCGGCAGCCGCTCGCGCGCTCCCCCTCGAAGTGCAGCACCACGTCCACCAAGTGCTCCAGGGTCCGCGGGCCGGCCCGGGAGCCGTCCTTGGTCACGTGCCCCACCAGCACCACCGCGACGCCCGACTCCTTGGCGACGGCGAGCAGGCGTCCCGCTGCCTCGCGCACCTGCGCGAGCGAGCCTGGGAGCCCGGCCGCGGCCTGCAGGTGCACGGTCTGCACCGAGTCGACGGCCAGGGCCGTCGTGGCGAGGGCGGCGGCATGCTGGAGGATGCGCTCCAGCCGCGTCTCGGCGAGCACCAGGAGCCGCGGCGCCGACACGCCCAGGCGGCGGCCCCGCATGGCGATCTGCTCGCGAGACTCCTCGCCTGAGACGTAGAGCACCGACCCCCCGCGCGCGAGCCCCCCCAGCGCCTGCAGGAGCAGGGTCGACTTGCCGACGCCGGGATCGCCGCCCAGGAGCACGAGGGACCCGGCCACCAGGCCGCCGCCGAGCACGCGGTCGAACTCGGCGAGGCCGGTCGGCTGGCGCGGCACGTCGGCGCCCCCGACCTCGCACAGCGGGCTCGGCTCGTTGCCGCCGCCCGCCGGCGCCGGGCTGACACCCGGCCCGGCCACGACCGCCTCCTCGATCAGCGCGCCCCACTCGGAGCACTGGGGGCAGCGGCCGAGGGGCCGGGCGGTGGCGAACCCGCACGAAGCGCATACGAAGCGCGAGCGCAGCCGGGGCATGCGTCCCAGTGTTGCAGCCTGCGTGCCAGGCGCAACTCCGCAGGATCACGCCGCCAGAGACCTCGCTGTCCGGCCGGAATCCGGACGCGTCCGGTCCTCCGGACGAGCCGGCGGCGCCTGCGGCGGGGCCGGCGTCAGTTCCCGCTTGATCCTGCCGGGGCCACGGCCGTACGCTCGCTCCCATGGGATCGGACATCGCTGGCGCGGTTGCGGAGTTCATCGGCCTCAACGATCGATTCCTGGGCGACGAGCTCGCCGGGCACGAGCGCGACCGCTGGGGCGGCCTCGCGCTGAAGCTCGACGCCACCGCCGTCTCGCTGGACGCCCGCACGAACGGCGGCCGGACCCGGCGGCGGCACGCGCGCGCGCCGCTGCGCTGCCACGTCGACTTCCTGCGGCCGCCCGCGGTCGGCGGTGCCGAGACGCTCGATCTGTCCTGCGGCGGCTGCGCGGTCGAGGCGCCCTGCCGGCTCGGCGCTGGCGACGAGATCGAGATCGCCATCCGGCTGCCCGCACGGCGCGAGGCGCTCCGCGCGTCGGGGCGCGTCTGCTGGGCGACCCCCGCGCGCGCGGCTGGACGCTGGCGGGCGGGCGTGACGTTCCTCGGGCTGTCGCCCGACGAGCGGGATCTCGTCGCGGCCTGCGTGCTCGGCGAGCTGGCCCCGCGGCTGGGCGCGGCGGCCTAAGCCGGCGTCCGCAGCACTGACCGAGCGGTAGAGCACAGAAGTCCTGGCGCGTCGCGTGCTTGCGACCCAGGAACCTGTCCCCTTGAGGGCTTCCGGGAACGTGCCCCCTACTCCACCACCAGCACCTTGCCGCCGCGCGCCGGCACCGCGATCCGCACGCGTCCCTCGGCGTCGACGGTGATGCGGTCGTTCGGGTCGTCGGTGAACTTGTCGACGAGCACGGTGCCGGGCGCGAAGGACGTCAGCATGTCGCTGCCGCCGAGCGTCGAGGTCGAGGTCTCGGCCGCCGCGTCGCGCGAGTTCACCACCACCAGCACGGTCTCGCCGTCGTAGGTGCGCTCGAAGGCGAAGATACCGGCGTCCTGCTCGTCGGCCACGTGGTCCGTCGACCAGCGCACGACGAGGTCGCCGCGCCGGAGCGGCGCGTACTGCTTGCGCAGGTCGATGAGCGCGCGGAGGTGCTGGAAGGTCGGGTTCCGGGTGTCGTAGCCGCTCCACCACAGCGGCTCGCGGTTGGTGGGATCGTTGCCGCCCGCGAACTGCTGCTCGGTGCCGTAGTAGATGCAGGGGATGCCGTCCTGGGTGAGCAGCAGGAAGAGGGCGCTGTGGAGCGCCGCGACCGTTTGCCCGGGCCACAGGAAGCGCGGCACGTCGTGGTTGTCCATGAAGTTCACGAGCACCTGCTGCGGCGGCACGCCGATGCCGTTCTCGTGCGGCTGGTCGGCGTAGTTGGTCTGGCGCGCCGTCCACAGGTCCTCGATGGCCCGGGTGGCGCCGCCGTACTTGAACACCCCGTCGTACACCTGGAACTTCTGCGAGAAATAGAAGGCGGAGTCGACCTCGCCGTCGAAGGTGAAGCTGCCGATGAGGTCGTCGCGGCCGTCGAAGGCCTCGCCGAACATGAAGAACTTGTCCTTGCCGTGGTCCAGCGCGTGGCGGCGCATGGCCGGGCAGAAGCGCTGCCAGAACGCGTGCTCGACGTGCTTCAGGGTGTCGATGCGGAAGCCGTCGAAGTCGGCGGCCGTGATCCAGTACTTGAAGACCTCGATGAGCGCGTCGGTCACGTCGTCGCGCTCGGTGGCCAGGTCCTTGAGGCCGCCGGGGAAGTCGCCGTAGACCGTCTGCTCCATCGAGTCCCACGTCGTGACGCGGCCGCGCTTGTGGTACCAGTCGAGGTTCTGGAACTGCGCCGGCAGCGGGGGCACGCGGTTCAGCTCGGGCAGGTAGATCCAGCGCACCGGCGCCGGGCCCCCCTCGCCGAGCGAGGTGTACGACTGGATGCCGCGCGGGTCGTACTCCGGGTCGTACTCGGTCAGGTGCCAGACCGGCGAGTGCGTGCCGCCGGTGGGCGCGTCGTCGCCGCCGCCGTAGACGTTCTCGTCGGGCTGGCCGTTGCCGTTGACGTCGTAGTAGAAAAGCTGGCCGACGTGGTTGGTGACGATGTCGAGGATGACCTTCATCCCGCGCGCGTGCGCCGCGTCCACGAGGCGCCGCAGCGCGGCCAGATCGCCGAAGTGCGGGTTGACCGAGAGGAAGTCCTGGGTCCAGTAGCCGTGGTAGCTGGCGAAGCCGGCGTCCTCCTCGACGTTGCGCACCACCGGCGAGATCCAGAGGGCGGTGACCCCGAGCTCCTCCAGGTAGTCGAGCTTGTCGATCACCCCCTGGTAGTCGCCGCCCTGGTAGCGCCCCAGGTGGCCGGGCTCGACGCGGTAGTCGTTGTTGATGTCACCGTTGGCGAAGCGGTCCACCATGAGCTGGTAGATCACCTCGTCGCGCCAGTCGGTGACGTTGGAGGTGAGCACGCGCTTCGGCTCCACCGGGCCGAGATCCGTGCACGCGGGGCCCGCCCACGCGGCGAGCGCGAGGAGGACGAGGACGGGGAGACGCGTCGGCTTGGTCATCGGATCACCTGTGGCCTCACCGGTACGACGAGTTGAACCACCACTCGACCCCGAGCCCGAGGTAGTGCTCCACGCGCCTGAGGCGGTGCGGATCGTCGGCGGCGAAGAGGAGCCGGGCGCCCTGGTTGCGGAACGACGCCGAGTAGATGATGCGGAACTCGGGCCGGTCGTAGGTGCCGCCGCCGAAGAGCGCGACCGTCGGCATCACGCCCAGCTTGAACACCTGCGGCGCCTCGTGCGTCCCGGTCTCCGGGTTGAAGCCCGCGGGCGAGCGGCGCTGCCAGGAGAGGTCGAAGGCCTGGCGGAAGTACTTGCCGACGAAGACGTAGGGGCGGAGGTCGATCACGCCCTCGAGAAAGTTGTTGGGGTTGTAGGGGATGTCGTTGGCCTCGTGGAACGAGCGCAGGTAGGCGGCCACCTGCAGGCCGAGGCGACGACGCTCGTAGTTGCCGGAGAAGGCGAGCACCACGTCGCGCGCGGCGGTGACGTGCCGGGTGACGTCGAAGCCCGACGGGATGGCCATGGTGTCGTAGGCGCCCAGGCCCCCGCCGAAGCGCACGAAGAGGTTGGCGTGCGAGTTGCGGCCGAAGTTCCAGGCGCCGAGTTGGGCGCCCACCACCCAGCCGTAGTCGCTCGGCAGCGGCTCCTCGGTGTGGTCGGTCTCGTTGAGGTACTTGCCGGCCGGGAGCTGCTGGACCTCGGCGTAGAGCTTCACCTTGAGCCGCAGCCCGGGCGCGTCGGGGCGCACGTAGAAGAGGGCGCGCGCGCTGGCCACGGTGCGCACGCGGTCGAGGTAGGCGTACTCGCGCGACCCGAAGGTCGGCGCGGGCGTCGGCACCAGCTGGAACTGGTAGGGGTCGGTCAGGCGGTTCAGGCCGACCTGCAGCGCCCCTTCGACGCGGCCCCGCAGGTAGATGGCGCCGCCCCCCATGGTGTTCAGGTTGTCGAGCGGCCAGTAGTCGAGGAGGTACAGGTCGTCGCCGCGGTACATGCGCGACCCGGCCCACAGGAAGAGGCCGGGCACGAAGACGTCCTGCGCCTCGGCATAGAGGTTGCGGACGCCGATGCGCGACTGGAAGTCGCCGGTGTAGTGGAACAGCTCGCCGTTGAGCGCGAGCGTGGCCACGATCCGCACGCGGGCCTCGGTCGGCCGCCCGAGGAGCGAGCGCATCTCCAGCTCGGCGTACGGGCTCTCCTCGAGCCGCGGCCCGTGGGTGACCACGTTGGTCTGGCCGCCGGGAGCGCCGCGCAGGTCGTACCCGGCACCGACGCGGCCGTAGCTGCCGAACTCGAAGCTCTGGGGGAAGTCGGCCGCCGCGGGTGCGCTCGCGGCGAGCAGGCCGAGCGCGCAGAGCAGCCGCGCAGCGCGGATGGGCGGGGAGGAGGCACGCGTGCGTTCGGTCATGGCGCGAGGCGGCGGCGCGGGCCAGGTGCCACGGGGCGGGATGCCACCGCCGGCCGCGACCCGCCCGTCGACGCCGGAGTACCATGCCGGCCGAGGGGGCGTCAACGAAAAAGCGTAACTCAGAGATGGATTACTAGTGCGTCTACCAAGGGACACGTTCCTGGGCGTTAACCGTTCGTGATAGCCAGTGTTTTCTTCTCTACCGCGCGGTTTGTACTTGGGGACTGTGGCAAGGGAGTTGCAACGCGAGCTATTCGCGCTGCCCCGTTTTCGCGCGCCAGCGACGCAAGCGATCGATATTGCAGAGGCGAGGCGCTTACAAGTTGCCGGAATTGACCAGGCACCTATGGCACTCAACCCCCTCGGAGAGGCTGATTCTTGGGGTG
>JACRCY010000249.1 GCA_016218785.1 Deltaproteobacteria bacterium | reverse complement strand
CTCGCCAGGGGGCGCGGTCCCCGGCGTGGACGCCGCCGTCGGGGGGGGCCGGCCCCCGGGGGGGGGGCGCGGGGGGGGGGGGGTGGCTCGGGGGGCTTTGCGGCGCGTGGGGGGAGGGGAACGTCCCCCCCTACTAGTCGATGCCGATCTGGCCGTAGTAGTTGTGCTCGTCGCGCTCGTGGCGGACCACGCGGATCGGAAGGCCGGCGCGCCGTCAGCCGGCCTGCTGCAGGGTGACCTGCGTGGCGAAGGGGGCCTCGTCGATCGCGAGCCAGCCGATGTCCGTCCACTCCTTGTAGAGGAACCCCTGCGCGGGCTGGCTGCTCAGGCTGACCCACAGCCGGATGGCCGCGACGAACCAGCCGGGGTTGCTGCCCTCGCTGTTGTGGTAGACCTCGATCTCCGACTTGCGGAAGTCGGCGAGCTTCATGGGCGGGTCGAGGACGAAGACGAAGGCATCCTTGGCGCCGCGCTCGAAGGGATCCTTGCCGTGCTCCGCGGGCATGGGGAAGGTCCGGTTGCCGATGCGCAGGAACACCTCGGCGTCGGTGCCGGCGGCCCTCACGTCGCCGGTCCGGAACTCGATGCGTACCGCGGCCACGTCCACGGCGGGGTCGGTGACGTTCCTGGTCTCTTCGCTCTCCACGGCCGGGCGGTGGTTCATGGGCCCCTCCTCGATTCGCCCTGACACTCTACAGGCATCCCGGCCCACGCGACAACCCCAGGCAGCGCGGCCGGGTGTCGGTCGGGGCTACGGGCCGATGGCGTACACGGCGCGGTCGCGCGAGCCGAAGTAGAGGGTGCCGTCGGCGGCCACCACCGGCGACGAGGTCACGGGGCCCGCGGTCTGGAAGGTCCAGCGCAGGCGTGCCGACTGGGGACCGTTCACCGAGGCCCGCCCGGCGTGGGACGGGCACCGCCCGCGCATGGGCCACGGCGAGCCGGGCTGGAGCCCGCCCCCCATGGGGCACTCGTTGCGCGGCCACGGTCCGTCGGTCGTCGCGTCGCCGCCCGCGGGCCCGGCGGACGGGCCGCCGTCGGCGTCGCCCCACCCGGGCAGGATCCCGGGACGGCCGCCGCAGCCCAGCAAGGCCACGGCCGCGGCTCCGAGGAGGGTTGCGGCGCGTGGACCGAGGCGCGGCATGGCGGAGAGCTTCCCCGGCGTGGACCGACGATCGTGAGCCGCGTCAGCTCCGGCGGCGTCGGGCCGCAACGAGGGCCAGCAACCCGAGGAGGGCCGCGGCGGACGCGGCGCCCTCGCGGGGTCGCGCGCCGGCACACCCGAAGCACGCCCAGCCGTTGGGCGAGGAGCCGTCGCCGAGGCACATGATGTGATAGTCGGTGCACGTGGGCGGCCCGGCGCCGACGTCGATCAGGGCAGCCGGCGGGGCCGCGAGCGTCGCGACCGTGCAGAGGTCGGCCGCGATGCCGTACACGAAGGCCGCGTCGAGCTCCGCCGCCACCACCGCGACGTCCCACTGGCGGTCGACGCCGTCCCAGGTCTCGGCCTCGGCCAGGAACGCGCAGAGGTCCCACACCCCGGCCTCGGTGCCGTCGCCGCACGGGTCGTCCCAGCTGACCCCGGCGCAGCTCATCTGGTCGAGCATCGTGGTCACACCCGCGGCGGTGATGACGGGAGCGACCTCGGCGAGCAGCGTCTCGGTCCGTTGCTGCGCGCACTCCCCGGCGCCGGCCGCCTCGTCGGGCTCCAGGTCGGTGCCGTGGCAGGTGTCGGAGCGCGACAGCCACGCGTGCTCGGGGTTGGACATGCCGCGGTGGGCGCAGTTGTCCTGGATGGTGTGGAGCGCGCGGCCGAGGGCCATGGCCATGCCCACGCTGGCGGTGGCCGCATCGCTGCCGGTCGGCGCGGAGAGCGACTGCTCCGCGAGGGCGAGGTAGTCGAAGAACTGCTGGCCGAGCGCGCTCAGGCGCGCCACGACCGCGTTGGCGCTGCCGCAGAGGTCCACGGACGCCGCCGACTGCGCGTGCGCCGTGAGGTCGTACCACTCCTCCGCGTCGGCGTCGTGGGACGCGAGGCCGGTGCGGCGGCAGAAGCTCTCCGGCAGCCCGGCCGCGGCGCAGCTGTTGATGGTGATGAGCTGGTGCTGGGTAGTGTCGAGAGCCTCGGCGCGCGCCGGGAAGGCGGCGCAGAGACCCGTCACCAGGAGCGTTCCGACCACGCCGAGCCGTGACCTTCGTCCCATCGCGCGTTGCCCCCGCAGGCCAGTCCTCGTCAAGTGTACTGGGGTCGGCCGCACGAGGGCAAGGTGCCGCCGGCGGCCGAAGGTGGCAAGTTGAAGGCCGAGCCGGCCGTGAGTCGGAGCGCTGGGGCTATTCGGCTGCGGCGGTGGGCGGCGGCTCCAGGTGGGGGGACCGGGGCTGCCCGTGATCCGCTGGCGGTGACGGCGGGTGCGGCTCCCCGTGACCATTGCCGCCGCGGGCACCGTCGGCAACGGCCGGCGCGACGTCCACCGACACCGCTGCCTCACCGGGGCGCGTCGCCCTGCGCCTGCCGCGGGCGACGTTGTGCGCGAAGATCTCCCGACGGCTGATGACGTTGGGCGGGTAGGGGTTGCCGTCGTTCTCGACGGCGATGATGGGGATGCCGCGCGCGCGCGCCCAGGGCACGCTGATCGACTCGATCAGCCGCCCGGGGAGGCAGGCGAAGGGCGCGATGATGGCGACGCCGTCGTACCCCTCGTCGATGGCGATCTGGGCGACGCAGGGCGACAGCGAGGCTTCGCTCTCCAGCTCGGGGGTGGTGAACTTCGGCGACAGCGCCATGATGCGCTCCATGCCGTGGGGCGACTCGGGCACCAGGCCGCTCTGGCGGAGCCCTGCGACGATGCGCTCCTCCTGGCGGTGCTTCCACCACTTCTCGACCTGGAGCCACGCGAGCGTCCGCAGCGCCGGGGCCAGCAGCCGCCGGTGGAGTGGCAGGGCGGCCAGGCGCTTGCGGAGGCGGCGCTCCAGGTCCCAGTCGAGGTAGTGGATCCACTCCGAGAGCGAGGTGATCTTGGCGACGATCTCGCGCTCGGCGAGGTGCGCGACCAGCGTCTCCACCGAGTAGTCGTCGCGCCGGACGAAGATCTCGCCCACGACCAGCACGCGCCGCGCCGCCGCGAGCGGCTTCTTGAGCGGGATGCGCTTGAGCTGCGCGGCCCACTCGGGGATACGCGCCAGCAGGGGATCGGTGCCCTTCTCCGCCTCGGCCACCATCTCGCGGCCGATGCGGTCGTGCTCCGCCTTCGCCGAGGTCCAGTCGCGGGCCAGGGCGCGCAGCGCGTCGTGCACGTCGCGCATGTAGTCGGCGAGCGTGATCGTCACCCAGGTGCGCCGGCTGAAGCCGCTCCCCAGCTCGGCGTAGCTGTTGTCCGAGTTGAGCGACAGCATGACCACGTTGCGGTAGCCGAGCTCCTGGAACAGGCTCTGGTAGAAGATCGCGTACTGCCCGGTCCGGCAGGGACCCGTCGTGAGGGGCATGAACATCAGGTAGACGCGCTCGGGGTCGGCCGGGTGCTTCGCGAAGTACTCGAGGAAGGCCCCCAGCACGAGCAGGGCCGGGATGCACTCCTTGCCGCTCGCCACGGCGCGCGCGCGGGCCGCGGTGTGCACGTCGGCCGGCGGCAGCGCGACCATGTCGATGCCGGCGCTGCGGCTGGCGCCGGTGACGAGCTTCGTCGCCAGCTCCCCCATGGACGGCCAGACGATCTGCACGCGCGGGTCCGTGAAGGCCACCCGCGCGCCGGTCGGACGATGCACCACGTGGGCCGCCTGCCCCTCGAAGCGGACGTCCCAGTCGCGCTCGACCATCATGGGCTCCTCGCCCACGGCCACGCGGCGGTACCCTTCGATGATGTCGAGGAACGCCTCGATGCGCGTGTCCACGCCCGCGTCGGCGGTGTGCGAGTCGAGCTCCAGCACCAGGAACGGCTTGGTGTTCGAGATCCAGCGCAGGTAATGCAGCAGGAAGCTGTCCGGCGCGCACGAGAAGTTGGTGATGAAGCACGCGAAGAGGTTCGGGTGCTCCTTGACCTGGACCGCGGCCTTCAGGTTCTGCTGGCCGTAGTACCAGTACATGTTCTTCGTGATCTCCTCGTCCTCGACGGGGAGGAAGTCGTACGGCAGGACCGTGTAGCCGCGCGTCAGGAACTTGCGCGGGATCCCCATGTTGGCCATGGGGGTGAAGGCGTTGTAGGGGCGCCCGCACAGCACGATCACCGGGCGGCCCGCCGCGCGCGCCTCCTCGAGCACCTTGCGCCCGATGCGGCGTCCCTCGCGGAAGCAGGCCCGCTGCCGCGCCACGGCCCGCACCCAGGCGCGCCGCCCGTCGGCGCGGGAGAAGCCGAGCTGCTCGGCAGAGGCCGCCATCTCCTCGCTCGCCGCCTCGAGGCCGGCGCCGAGATCGAGCACCGGCCGCAGGATGCGCTGGTCGTCGAGGCCGAGCGCCGTGCGCAGGTAGTAGGGGAGCCCCTGCATGAGCGGGCAGAGGCAGGCGTGCGCGTCCTCCTGGTAGGAAGGCATGGCCTTGAAGTGCGGCAGGAACCACCACTGCGCGTCGGACTTGCGCAGCGACTGGGTCACGCCGTGCGCGATCTCGGCCGGGTAGCAGAAGGCGCTCTCGCAGCGCGCCACCCCTTCCTCGTCGATGGCGGAGACGAGCTGCGTGTCCACGCCGAGGGCGTCGAAGAAGGTCGAGTAGAGCGGCCACAGCGAGTGGACGCTGAAGCTCTCGGGCACGCCCACGGTGACGCTGTGGCGGCCGCGCTCACGCTTCGGCGCGGCGTACTTCTCGAAGTAGAGCTGGCGCCGGACCTCGACGTAGTCGATCACGGAGGTGGAGTCGGGCGCGCGCTTGCGCTGGTTCGCGTACTTGTTGCAGCGGCCGCCGAACGGGTAGGCCCGGCCGGCCACCTTCAGCACCTGGATGGGGCACTCGTTGTCGCAGGAGCGGCAGCGGACGATCTTGTCGTAGCCGACCTGACGGTCGATCAGCTCGTCGAGCGACCAGCTCCCGGGCTCCAGGTCGCCGCCCTCGAGCTTCTGGGCGGCCATGCGGGCCACCCCGAAGCAGCCCATCAGCTCGGGGTCGGGCGGGATGACGATGCGCTTTTTGAGGAGCGACGCGAAGGCGAGGGGCACCGCCGGGTTCTTGGCCACGCCGCCCTGGAGGACAATGTGGTCGCCGATGCGGCGGTTGCCCACGACGCGGTTCAGGTCGTTGGCGACGATGGAGAGGACCAGCCCCGCCACGATGTCGGCCCGGCTGGCGCCCTGCTGGATGGCCTTGCGGATGTCGGAGTTGATGAACGCCGAGCAGTGCTCGCCGAAGCGCAGGGGCGCGCGTGCCTGGACCGCGATCGGGCCGATCTCCTCGGCCCGCTGGATGTCGAGGTCGCCCGCGGCCGACTCCTCGAGGAACGAGCCGGTCCCGGCGCTGCACGCCTCGTTCATGGCGTAGTCGACGGGCACGCGGTTGCGCAGGTGGACGTACTTCGCGTCCTGGCCGCCGATCTCGAAGATGGTGTCGATGTCGGGGTCGAAGTACGTGGTGCCGGCGGTGTGGGCGATGATCTCGTTGTAGATGGCCGGCGTCTCGCAGAAGACGCCCAGGAGCTCGCGGCTCGAGCCGGTGGTCGCGCACAGGTGGATCGGCACCGACGCGTCGTCGCCCAGGGCCTCGCGCACTTGGCCCCGCACGATCTCGAGGCACTTGCGCAGGGCGGCGACCGGGTCGCCGAGCGTGCGGCCGTAGTGGCTGGCGACGATCTCGAGGGTGTCGGGGTCGACGAGCGCGACCTTGGTG
>JACRCY010000248.1 GCA_016218785.1 Deltaproteobacteria bacterium | reverse complement strand
GCCGCCTGCTGCGCCGCCGTCGCCTGCGCCGCCGCCTGCTGCGCCGCCGCCGCCTGCGCCGCCGCCTGCTGCGCCGCCGCCTGCTGCGCCGCGGATGTCGGGGCGGCGGCCTTGTGCTGGTGCGCCGTCGCCTTGGCCTGATGCGCCGCGGGCTGGTGCGCCGCCGCCCTGGCCTGGTGCGCCGCGGGTTGGCGTGCCGCCGCCTTGGGCTCGTGCGTCACCGGGTTCCTCGCCGCGGGCGCCGGGCCCGAGACGGCCGGGGCCGGCGTGGCGAGCATCGGCGGGATGGAGGTGCGGTCCGTGGGCCCCGCGGGCGCCGCGGAGGGCAACGAAGCCGGGAGCGCCGCGGCGAGCATGGCCGGCGCGGCCGTCCGCTCCGTCGGGTCCCCGGCGAACGGGTCGGTCACCGGCGCTCCCGCGCCCGGGAAGGCCGCCACGCCAGCGAACGGATCGAGCTGCGCGGCGGCGGGCTTCGGGGCCGGCTCCTTCCGCTTGGGCGCGGTGAGCGGGATCGGCTCCTGGCTCGCGAGCACCGCCTCGAGCCGCTCCGCCAGGCTCGCCGCCTCGACCACGACGTCGCCCGGCTCCAGGCAGCTCCCGGGCGTCGGGACCTTCTCGTTGGAGCCGCGGCCGATGATCTCCCCGCGCACCACCTCCGACGGGTGGGCGGTGATCTGCAGGCGCTTGATGGCCCCCAGCTCCTGGAGGCGCTGCGCGATCCGCAGCGAGTCGAACGCCGTGAAGGGGCTGTCGGCCGCCATGTCGGTGACCGTGCGGCAGCCGTCGAACAACCGCAGCACGGGCGCCACCTGCGACGGGATGTGGCCGATGCGCTGCGCCACGACCGAGATGTCCTGCACCAGCACCGAGTCGGGCTGGCCGAGCGGCGCCGCGGCCGCGCGGAAGTCGCGCAGGAAGCGCTCGGCGTCGGCCAGCGTCTCCTCGGAGCGGAGCGGGATCTGGCGCGCCTGCTGCGCGCCGTAGAATCGCACGATGAGGGCGGCCTCCGTCCACAGGAGCAGCGTGTGGAGCGCAGGGAGGCCCGAGACCCCGCCCGTGCGGGCCACGGTGACCTGTCCCCCGGCGACGTGGATCTCACCGCGCCGCCCCTGACGGTTCAGGCTCAGGACGGCCGCGATCCCGACGGCCGCGAGCGCCCGCATCAGGAAGTAGAGGCCGTACTCGGAGAGGCTCGCGTCGTAGTTGCTGCGGCCCTCGGTCCCGGGCTGCGCGCCGATGGCCCCGCCCGCCCCCGCCAGCAGCCGCGCGAGCGTGACGATGTCGCGCAGGTACGCGGGCGTGGCCAGGTGGGCCGTGGCGCCCGCGTCGAGCGTCGGCTTTCGCGCCCGCCCGTCGGCCACCACCAGGATCGGGATCTCGCGCGTCGCCTCGTCGCGGCGCAGGTCGGCGCAGCAGGCGGCGGCGCCCGCGGCCGCGGCCCCGGCGTGGATCACCACGACCTGGGGCGCGGCGCGACGCGCCACCTCGGCCGCCTGCTTGGCAGTCTGCGCCGCCACCACCTCGCACCCCTCACGGGCGAAGGCGAAGGTCAGGACCTCGAGGGTCTGGGTCTCGGGGTCGATGAGGAGCAGTGATTGGAGCGGCGGCATGAGCCGGGATTCTGGAATCGTCGCACTACTATAGTTGCCGGCGCCGCGCCCTGTGAAGCGAATATTTTGCCCGTCGGCCGGCACCCGAGGTCACACGCTTGGATGCCACCCGCCAGGGAGCCGTGAACCGAGATTCACTGGTCCGCTAATCCTGCATTTTCGTTGACACTTACAGGCACGTTTCACTACTCTTGTGACGCTCGGCGGCCCGAGCGGCGGGAGAGGATCGGGCCCCTCCGGGCGATGTGCCGTCCGCCGGTACTGTACGCGGACGCGATGACGCAAAGGCGGCCGTGGGCCCGATGATCAAGCTGCAGGTGCGGCAAGGCGAGCAGGCGGGAAGGACCGTCGAGTCCGATGCCCCCCTCATCGGCATCGGCCGCAACCCCGAGAACGCGCTGCAGCTCCCCGACTACCACCTCTCGGGCGAGCACGGGCAGATCTTCCGGGAGGACGAGCACTACGTCTACCGTGACCTGCGCTCGACCAACGGCTCGCGGGTCCAGCGCGGCGACACGGTGACCGACCTCGACGCGGCCTCGCGCCGCGAGTTCGCGCTGCGTGACGGCGACGTGCTCCTGCTGGGCGACGCCACCGCGCCCGTGGCCATCGAGTGTCGCGTGCAGCTCGAAGAGAGCGACGGCGCGGAGCGGATCATCGCGGTGCGGTCGCTCGCCGACCTGCGCGACGCGGCCGGCAAGGTCGAGCGCGACCCGACCGGGGCCGTCGCCCTCTACCAGGCGGCCAAGAAGCTGTCGCCGCGCCGCCTCGAGCTGGGCGAGGTCCTCGCGGCCCTGGCCGAGGCCGTGCTCGACCTGGTGCCCAAGGCGACCCACGTCACGGTCCTGCTCTCCGGGGAGGAGGACGACCGCTTCGTGCCAGTGCTGGCGCGGGCGCGACCGGGCCGCGAGACCGACGACGCGGGCCCGGTGAAGACCAGCCGCGCGGTGCTCCGCCGCGTGCTGCGCGACCGCGCCGCCGTGCTGGTCGCCAACGCCCCGGAGGAGCTGGGCGACAGCGAGAGCATCATGGGGGCGCGCATCATGTCGTGCATCGGCGTGCCCCTGTGGGACGGCGACGTCATCCGCGGCGTGCTCCAGTGCGACAACCGCGCGTCGGCCGGGATCTTCAAGGAGCGCGACCTCGAGCTGATGTCGCTCCTCGCGGCGCAGGGGGTCCTCGCCATCGAGAACGCGCGACTCCTGGCGCGCCTCAGGGTCGCCGAGGAGCAGCTCCGCGGCGAGGTCCGCTACCTCAAGGTGCGCGAGGAGAAGCGCCTCCCCGGCATCATCGGCGAGAGCGCGGCCATGAAGACGATCTTCGCGCAGCTGGCGAAGGTCGTGGACACCCGCGCCACCGTCTGCATCGAGGGGGAGACCGGCACGGGCAAGGAGCTCGTGGCGCGCGCCGTCCACTACCAGTCGAAGCGCCGCGACAAGATGTTCGTGGCGCAGAACTGCGCCGCGCTCCCCGAGAACCTCCTCGAGAGCGAGCTCTTCGGGTACAAGAAGGGCGCGTTCACCGGCGCCGATCACGACCACAAGGGGCTCTTCGAGATCGCCTCGGGCGGGACGATGTTCCTCGACGAGGTGACCGAGCTGCCCCTCGGGCTGCAGGCCAAGCTGCTGCGGGTGCTGCAGGACGGGGAGGTCCGGCCGGTCGGCTCCACCAAGTCCATCTCCGTCGACGTGCGCCTGATCTCGGCCACCAACAAGTCGATGGAGGCCGAGGTCGAGGCGGGGCGCTTCCGCCAGGACCTGTACTACCGCCTCAAGGTCTTCCCGCTCCGCCTGCCCCCCCTGCGGGAGCGGCGCGAGGACATCGCGCTCTTGAGCCAGCACTTCCTGCAGAAGTACTCGACCGAGATGAAGAAGCCGGTGGCGGGCCTCTCCCAGGAGGCGCTCGACCTGATCCTGGCCTACCACTGGCCCGGCAACGTGCGCGAGCTGGAGAACGAGTTCCAGCGGCTCGTCATCCAATGCGACCCCGACGCCTTCGTGGGGCCCGAGCACCTGTCGCCCCAGATCCGCAAGGTCGAGAGCCTGGTGGGCCGCATCGCGCCGCAGAAGGGCACCCTCAGGGACATGATGGAGGAGGTGGAGCGCTGGCTGCTGACCGAGGCGCTCCGCGAGCACGGCGGCAACAAGACGCGCACCGCCGAGGCCCTCGGCATCACGCGCGAGGGGCTGCACAAGAAGCTGGCCAAGTACGGGATGTGAGGGGCGAGGGTTCATCGTTGAACGTTGGACGTTGAGCTCCTCGTCGACGCCCCCCGTCACCCACGAGACAGTTGACCGTCGCTGGTCGCGACGGTAGGCTATGAGTCAGGTGCGCTCGCCGTGCGGAGGGGGCGTGCGGCGGACCGCGTGGTTGCAGGCGCACCTCTTTACGGACTGCAGAGTGGGGTGGCGCCGTGACGGAAGACGACGACCGCGAGCGACCCAGGAAGAGCTGGCGCGAGGTGGACGCCCAGCGCGACCGCTCCGTGCACACGACGAGCAGCGAGCGCGACCGCGAGCGCGAGCGCAGGGGGCGGCGCGGCAAGCCGTCGACGAGGAGCTACCAGGCGGCCCTCGACAAGCTCTTCG
>JACRCY010000247.1 GCA_016218785.1 Deltaproteobacteria bacterium | reverse complement strand
GCTCGACCGCGCCGAGGTCGGGCGCCGCGCCGAGGAAGCCCTGGTTGATGCCGGGTAGCAGCAGACCGCGGTCGACGGCGTTGGAGCCGGCGGCGAGGGCGAATTCGGGCGGGTCGACCTTCTGCCGCCCGTCCCCCGCCGGGCCGACGAAGCCGGCCTGGAAGATGGGCTGCACGAGAAGGGCCCCGTGCTGCTCGAACATGCCGAGCGCCTGGAGCGCGGCGAAGCTCGGGGCGAGGATGTTCTGGCCCCCGACGGCACCGAGCCAAAACCCTCCGTCGGGGAAGAAGCCGTCGTAGTCGAAGCTGCCGCGGTCGACCGTCTCGGTCCACTCGACGGTGCGGCTGCCGGCGAGCGCGGCCGGGCCGACGAAGAGGTTGTTGGCGAAAACGAAGTTGTGGCCGGTGACCGCCGTCTGCAGGTTGAGCGCCAGCTTCGGGCTCACCCAGGTGTTATGGTAGACGAGCGCGCCCGTCGGCTCGTCGGTGCCGCCGAGCGACTTGTACTTGATCTGCTCGTCGACGACATTGTAGAAGACGTTGCGTAGGACGTACGCCGGCCCGCCGTAGATCGGCTGGATGCTGAGGCCGGCGCTCACGTTGGTCCAGCGGTTGAGCAGCACGCGCGCGTTGCCCTCGCCGCCGTCGATCTCGCAGCCGTCCCAGCTCTCGGAGATGTCGTTGCCGTAGTAGTCGTAGGCGCGGGCCCCCTTCTTCATCTGGATCAGCGGATCCCCGAAGCCGACGATGCGATTGTGGCACACCACGTGGCCGTCGCCGTTGACGTAGATGCCGCGGTCGTCCCAGTGCGAGGTCGCGTCCGCATCGAACACCCACGGCCACACGAGCCGGCCCTCGATGACGTTGTCGCAGTAGTGGAAGTCGGCCTGGTCGGTGCCCGACCCGATGCCGTGGACGACGTCGGTGATGTAGAGCCGCCGGGCGACGTTGTTGGTGGTGCCGCTGCCCTGGAAACGCAGGGCGCGCTCGGCATTCCGGATGGTCAGGCGCTCGACGTGGACGTAGCTGCCGTAGACCTCGAGGACGTTGCAGCCGGTGCAGCCGCCGCCGTCGAGAATGGTGCCCTCGAGGCTCTGGCCCCGGATGACGATGGGGTTGTCCAGGGTGCCGCTGTGCGACACCGAGAAGGAGCTGCCGCTGTAGGTCCCGTCGGCGAGGGTGATGACGTCGCCGGCGGCCGCGGCGGCGAGGGCGGCTCGGAGCTCGGTCACGTTGGCAACGGGGCGCGGCCGCGGCGTCGCGGGGTCCGTGCGCGGCACCGGCCGCGTCGTCCCGGTGACGGTGCGCACCTCATCGAGTCCGTCGGGGTCGACCACGTGCAGCTCGATCTCGTAGCTCTGTCCGGGCGCGAGGTCGAAGACGCTGCCGGCGAGCTGCGGCGCCGAGGTGAAGCCGACCACGGTCTCGGGGAGCACCCGGTGCAGCGGCGGTCCGTCGCGCCACGCGCCCCCGGTGGGTCGGTAGCGCACCGCGATGGTGGCATTGCGGTTGTCGTCGCCGCTCACCAGAACCTGCACGCCGAGGACATGGAGGGTGGGCCGGTCCAGCTGCACCGACTGGATCTGGAGGAGGTCGGCCGCGCGCGCGGGGGCCGCGCTGGCGACGAGGAGCGTGAGAGCTACCGCACGCAGACAGGTGTTCTTGATCCCCTCGAGCCCAGTCCGCTTCGGCCTTGGGCGCCCGATCCCAATTACGTGATCGTCCCTCATGGCCGGGGGCCTGGCACGGTTCCGCGTCAGCGCTCGAGGACGGCGGGGAGGGTGACGCCGCCATCGACGCCAGAGTGAGGAGACGAGCGCGAGTGCGAGGAGTGCGGCGCGCAGCCCGCCACCCGCCGGGCCCGCGGCCCGGCAGCCGCAGCGGCCGCCTACCGCGTGGGCGCCGGGACCCTCGCCGGCGGGAGCGTCGCTCGCGGCACCCCCGTCGGGGCGCGTGCCGCCATCGGAGCGCGCGCCGGCGTCGGCGCTGGCTGCCGCGTCCACGCCCGTGCCGCCGTCGGTCGCGGCCCCGCCGTCCTCGGCCACTCCGCCGTCGGGCGTCGACGGAGGATTGGGCCACAGTGACTCCGGGATCGCCAGGATCATGACGTCAGTGTGCGACGAGGATCCGAGATCGCTCGTGTACACGATGAAGCGGCCGAGGCGGTCGATGACCGCGCGCGGCTCGGTGTAGTAGTCCCAGTCCGGGTTGCCCGTTCCCCCGTAGGAGCGGGAGTGCGCCAGCCGCACGAACCCCGACCCGTCGGTCCGCGCGAGGTAGATCTCCTTCTCGAATGCCCCCCAGGTGCCGTCGCCGCCGTAGGTCGAGCCAACGACGAAGGTCTCGTCGTAGTTGCGCATCGAGACGTGGTCCCCGATGGACCAGTTGAGCGAGCCGTCCGGACGGAAGTACTGCACGATACTGTGACGATTGGCTGCGCCGTGCATCGCGTCGTAGCGCCGGACCATCACCCCCGTGTGCCACCCGTCGCCGTTGACAAACAGCGTACGGCCCATTTCGACGTGCCCTCCGGCCCCGTCGTCGAAGTTGTTCCACTGGAACCAGTCGACCGTGCCGGCGCGGAAGTCCCACACCCGGAAACCCGGGTCGGCGTAACCTCCGACGACCATCACGTAGCGGCCGAGCTCGTCGACGTCGGTCTCGTCGATGGTCCGGCCCTGCCGGTCGTAGACCAGCGTCTCGTCGGTCGACCTCACGTAGACGACCGCATCGATCTTGGCACCGCTCGAGGGGTCGCGGCTGTGGAACGTGAACACGTCGTCGTCCCCCGACATCTGAAGCTGGGTCAGGTAGAACGAATACGAGAACAGCCCCGCGAAGTCCTTGACCAGCGTGTAGCCCGCATGGCCGCGGTTGGCGACGTCGATGCGCCACAGCCGCGCGCCGCCAAGCGCAAAGATCACGTCTGGGTCGGAGCTCGACCAGTAGGCGCCCTCGAAGTCCGTGTGCGGGCCGTCGGAGCCCCACATCGGGCCGTCGGGCGTGAGCTGGTGCGTCGTCGGGTCGAACCGGTAGAGCAGCGGCAATTCGCAGGCGATCAGCAGACGCGTGTCGTCGCAGTTGAAGGCCGGCCAGTACGCGTAGGCGTTTATGCACATCGTGCCGTCCCGCTCGTCGGTCACGCGGATGATCGTGGTGCCGA
The DNA here is from genome assembly GCA_016218785.1 of Deltaproteobacteria bacterium. GTDB lineage: Bacteria > Myxococcota_A > Polyangia > JACRCY01 > JACRCY01 > JACRCY01. The sequence continues at coordinate 11,361 of JACRCY010000247.1, read as the reverse complement.
ACACAGGGTCGACGTACGAACCGCCCGCGGCCGGCAGCGCCACCGGGGGCGGCGCGTGCGAGGAGTAGTCGGTCAGGCCCTGGCCGCGCGCGCCGTGCGCCCCGAGGAGCAGGGCGGCGAGGGTCAGCAGGTGCAGCCAAGACGGCGAGACGGTGATCGCGTGCACGGCGGGTACCTCCTCGTTGCTCGTTCGGCCCCCCCTGCCGGCAGCCGGTCAGTAGTAGTTCTGGATCATCGCGAAGAACCCGGAGGGCTCGCTGCCGACGGTCCAATAGGTCACCCCCCCGAGGCCATGGGCCCTGGCCGCCTGCACCTTCTCCTCGAGCGACTGGGTGTCGTCGAAGTACAGGCGACCGTGCGGCGAGTCGCAGCTCAGGCTGCGGCCGGCGGCCCAGTCGCCCTCGTTGAATGGGCAGGCCTGCATCTCGTCGGTGCTGGTGGCGATCGGCCCGGTGCACTCGGCCGCGCAGTCGACGAGCGCGCAGTAGAAGCTCGGTGTCAGGCCGTAGTTGGGCAGCCCGAGCACGAACCTCTCCGGGTGCCCGAGGCTGGCGGCGTAGCCGCACACCGCCTGGATCCACCCGAGCGGCGCGGTGGGACCGCCGTGCGGGGACCCGATGCCGTGGAAGTCGTAGCCCATGAGGTGCAGGACGTCGAGCGACTGCGAGAGGGAGGCCATGTCCCAGGAGGAGCTGCTGGTCCACAGCGCCGGCACGGCCGCCGACAGCCTCTTGCCCGCCGCGTGCATGGCGACCGACAGCTCGTGGACGAACGCGGCGAAGGGGGCCTTGTCGGCCGCGTCCCACAGGTGCTCGTAGTCCATGTCGAGGCCGGCGTAGCCCTTCGAGACCGCGAGGTCGACGAGGTTGGCGACGTGCTGGGAGCGGAGCGCCGGATCGTTGATGAGGGTGCGGACGAGGGTGACGTCGTCGACGCCGGCCACCAGCGGCCACACCTGGACCTGGCTCGCAGCGGCGGCAGCGAGCACGGTGGAGTCGTCTGCCCCGGTCAGCCGCCGCACCGACACGCTGTCGGTGCCGAGCGCGTACCAGTCCGGGTGGATGACGTCGTAGAAGGAAGGGCGGGCGGCGAAGGCGGCGTAGCCGGCCGTGTCGCCCGCGCCGATCCACCCGCAGCGAGCGTGGTCGCGCGGCAGCGGGGAGGCGTCGTCGCCGGCAGCGGCGCTGTCGCCGACGCCCGCGGCCACGCCGGCTCCCGCGTCGTGCGCTGCACCCTCGGGCACGTCGGGCGCGCGGGCGTCGTTCGACGGCTGGCTCGGCTCCCACGCGTCGGCGCGCCCCTGGCCGTCCGGGTGCGCCGGGTCGGCCGCATCCCACCAGCCCGCGACGATCTCGCCGTCGTTGCACGCGTAGAGGAGCATCGCCGCCGCGAGCGCGAGCACGGCCGTCGCTGGCGTCAGGCGCCACGACCTCGGTTCCATGGCCGATCGGCCTCCTGGTGGTCCACCGTGGCGCTTTTGCAAGCGTCGTGCCGTCTTCGCCGGGCGAGGTCGAGTGGGTGCGCCTCAGCCCCAGGCGCCAGGAGCTATCCGTGCTTGCCGGCATGGTGGGCCGATGCGGCGGTCCACCGCGAGCGCGTGGAGCCGCTCGCCGGCGGGAGTGTGTCACCACAGGCGTTACACCCCTGTCACGTGGGACGTTGCAGAAGGCGTGAGCCTACCGCGCCGCCGCGGCGAGGTAGGGGCGCGACATGTGCGCGTCACGGGCAGGTCTCCTCGGCTCCCAGCGTCGCGGTCGGGAGCGGGTAGGCCGTCTGGCGGACGCGCACCATGTCGACGTAGACCGTGCCGCTGACGGTCTCGTTCGTGATGCGCACGGGGAGGCTGGTCGCGAAGCTCGGCGACAGCGTGTGATCGAAGGCGACCGCGTTCTCGCGGCGGTACACGACGCGGCTCGAGAAGCGATCCACGCCGTAGAAGTGGGCGCCCGTGTCGAGCGTGACGTGCGGCGTGCCCTCCCACACGCTGACGCCGTCGCTCGTGAACTCGGGCCACAGCTCGCCCACGGCTCGCGTGATCCAGATGATCCAGGGCTCGATGTCCTGGAAGGTCGGGGTGCCGCTGACCACATGGAAGCCGAGCCAGAAGCGCTGGCTCACGGGCGTGATGCGCAGCCGCACGTCCACGGCGTAGCCGGGGGCCCAGGTCTGGGTGGTGCCGATGTGGTCGTCGTAGTCGAGCCTGACCTCGGATCCGCTTACGGTCGGGGTCCCCTTGTACTGCCATGCGGCGCTCAGCGCCGAGCCGCTGAAGGGGTCGTAGAAATCGAAGACCAGGGCCGGATCGCCGGGTGCCGCGCCGGCCGCCGGGTTGCCGTAGTAGATCCAGAAGCTCGAGTCGGCGGCGCTCGGGGCCACCGAGGCGGCCAGCTTGAGCCAGATCCACTCGGCGTTCGCCCCGGGGTTGTCGAGGACGCGAGTCTGCTCCGACCACGCGCTGCCCGCCCGGCGCACGACGCGGATCTGGTCCCAGGCGCTGCCGCCGATCAGCCCCTCGACGTCGAGGGGGGTGCCGAGCTGGAAGCCCACGGGCAGCGTCTGGCTGGCGTTGTTCGTGATGGTGAGCTGGCGCCGGGCCGTCCAGGCCGCGTCCCACCAGGGCGGCTGGCAGACGGGGGCGTCCGTCTGGGCGTCCGTCTGGGGCGCGTCCGCGGCGCCGTCGCCGGCGTTGCCGTCGGTGGACGTCCCGTCGCCCGGCGCGGCGTCTCCGGCGTCCGTCGCGGCCGAGTCCGCGGCGGCGTCCGAGGGGGCGTCGGGCGGGCCACCGTCCACGACGCCGGTGGCCACGCAGGTCCCGCCCAGGCCGTCCCCGGCCCAGGTGCCGTAGCGCCGACTCGACGGGCACGTGCCGTCGGGGAAGCTGCAGTACCCGGTGGGCTCACAGGAGCCGCGGGTTCCCTGGTGGACGCATTCGGAGTCGCCCGTGCACGTGTACGCGCCTCGCAGCGAGGCACACGACCCCGCTGCCAGCGCCAGGGCACCGGCCAGGGCCATCGCTGCCGCCATTGCCGCACACGCGCGCACGGGACTCGGTCCATGATAAGCCAGACGGGCCGACGGCGATACGATGACCCCGGGCGGTCCCCATGACAACCGTCCTCCGTCGCGCGCTTCAGGCCGTCCCCGGGGACCGCGCCGTCGGCCGCGGCCGCCGCGTCCGTCGCGCCGTCGGGAGCGCTGCCGCCGTCGGGGACGGGGAGGCTGCCGCTGTCGTCGCTGGTCGCCGGCCCGCCGTCGCCGACGGTTGCGGAGACGATGGTGCCGCCGGTGCACGCGGGCGGCGCGGCGAGCAGCACCGCCACGAGCAGCGTCAGGTGAGTGCCGACGCCGCTACGGCCCATGCCACACGCTGCTGCCGAAGGTCGTGATGTAGATCGAGTCGTTGTCTGCGGGATCGATGATCGGCCGGTGCGCCCACTTGAAGTCGAACCCCGCGAGGCGCTTGAAGCTCGCTCCCCGGTCCTCCGAGCGGAACGCGGCGCCCCAGAACGTCGTCAGGTACACCACCGCCGAGCTCCGCGGATCGAGGGCCAGCCCGTAGACGTGGTAGCGCTCGTCGAAGAGGCTGCTCCAGGTCAGGCCGCCGTCCTCGGTCAGGTACACGCCCCCGCCCCCGCTGCCGTCACTGCGTGGCCAGCACGAGAGGTACATGCGCTGCGGATCCTCGGGGTCGATCACCAGATCGGTCGGGAACCACGTCCCTTGGGGCAGCGCCGTGCCCTGCCAGCTCGCGGCCGCGTCGGTCGACTTGTAGAGCGCCCCGTCGGCGGAGGTCCGCGCAACGACCAGGTACAGGTCCCCGGTCTCGGTCCGCGTGATGCGCCAGGCGCCGTTGTGCGCGCCGGCGATGCCGCTCGTCCGCAGCGACCAGGTGGCGCCGTCGTCGGTCGACTTGTAGACCCCGTCGCCGAACGCCGCGACGTAGAGGGTCCGCTGGCCCGCCGGGCTCTGGGGGTCGAGCACGATGTGTGTAGGCGCGGTCGGCGCCATGCCGCCGCTGGACACCGACCAGCTCTCGCCGCCGTTCGCGGTCTTCAGCACTCCGCCCTGGTAGCCGCCTAGGCCGCCCAGCATCTTGCCCCGCGGCAGGTCATGCGTGCCCGACCACACCGACCACGCCCGTCCTTCCACCTCCGGGTCGAAGACCATCCAGTAGCAGGTGTTGGTCCACCCGTCGGGGACTCCGGTGGTGGTGTGCCGCCACGAGTTCCCACCGTCACGCGAATGGAACATCCCGATGTCCGTGAACGAGATCACGAGGTGGCGCGAGTCGAACGGATCGAAGTGGACGCCGTAGGTCGTGGTCACGTCGAGCCCGCTGGAGACGACGGTCCCGTCCGGGTTCGTGCGCGTGGTGAGGTTCTTCCACGTGAGGCCGCCGTCGTAGGTGCCGTACGTCCGGGCCGAATCCGTCGCGTAGCAGACGTCGGGATCCCTGGGCGCGACGCTCAAGGTCTGGGGGGGGCCCGGCCAGCACGGGCCCCACTCGCGCTCGAGCCATCCGACTTCCATGTTGTCCGCGTTCTCACCACACGTCTCGCGCAGGGCCCAGGCGAAGGAGCCGCCGGAGTCCTCGCTCTTCATGATGCCGAAGGCGCCTTGATGGCCGTGGGTGGCGACCCACACGGTGCGCGCGTCGGAGATGGCCGCGCCGACCAGGCGGGCGCTGGGTGCGACGCCAAGCGGCGCCCAGCTCCCACCACGGTCGTCCGAGCGGAACACCGCGTCGCCGGAGACGACGTAGAGGATCGTGCTTCCCGCGCGCGACGGATCGAGGCCGAAGGCCGCATCCGCAAGCCCGCCGGGTGAGCCCACTTCGGAGCTCTGCCCCGTGGCGACGGCGAGCCGGCGGATGCCGTCCCCGTCGAAGACGTAGAGCTGTCTTCCCGCGAGCGGCGTCGTGGGATCGATGAACAGCTTGACGAAACCGCCGCCGACCGTCGCGATGCGCGACCAGGCGGCGCCCCTGTCGGTGGAGGCCCACAGGCCGTCCCCGAGCACGGCGTAGAGCCGGGCGTTGTCCTCGGGGTCGATCGCGAGCGCCCGGGTCAGGCCACCCGGGAAGTTGTCTGTCGAGCTGAAGCAGTGCCACGCGTGGTCGTCCGGCCGGCAGGCCTCCTCGGTGACCGAGGCCGGGTCGGGGAAGATGAGCTGCCAGGTAGCGCCGTCGTCCCCGGAGCGGAAGATGCCCGTCGAGCCGGCGTACACGGTGTGCGGGTCCACCGGGTCGAAGACCGCGTCGCCGATGACGGTCCGCACGTTGAACTCCTTCCACGAGCTGCCGCCGTCGTGGGTGAGGTAGGCGCCGGTCATGTCGCAGCTCACGATCGCGGTGCGCGGATCGTGGGGGCTCAGGCGCGGAGTGGCCATCGTCCCACCCCCTCCCGGTCCGACGACGGTCCACTGGAACGGGACACAGCTCCCCGCGCGGCATTTCCATCCCTCGGGGCACTCGGACCACGACGCGCACGCGATCGGCGGGCCGTCGTATCCGCCGTTCGCGCCGTCGGGCGGCGGCCGCGTGCCGTCTCGGCCGCCGTCGGGGGTCACCCCGCCTTCCGGCGCCACGCCGGCGTCCGGGCCCCCGTCCTGGACCGCCATGGAGATGCTGCCGGTGCACGCCCCCAGCGCGAGCAGGCTCGCGAGCAACCCGGCGCCGCCGGTCTTCATGGCCGTGCCCGCTCGTACGCCAGGCGGCGGCGACGCGTGCCCGCGGCCGCCAGGAGCAGCACGGCGCCGAGGGCGAGCATCGGCGTGCCATCGGCCCGCGCCCGGAGAGCGCAGCCGCAGCCGCCGGAAACGCCGGGCGCCTGATGGTCGGCGCCGGACGACGTGCCGCTCGTTCCGTCCCCCTCCGCGCCTCCGCCGTCCGTGCTGCCGGAGGTCCCGCCGGCGTCCGACACGCCCCCATCGAGGGCGGGGCCCTCGGTGACGACCACCATGGCGCCCTCGCGGGTCCAGACGACCGGGATCCCGCCCTGGCGCACGTCGGTCACGTCCGGGCCGTAGAAGCGCACGCCGGCCACGGCCGCGGTGCCGCTGAGGTCGGCGCGGGCGCCCGTGAAGGCGACCTCGAGCGCGCCCTGGTTGCCCGCGAGGTCCAGCAGGGTGCGCCCCCCGCCTTGATCCTCGAGCCGCCCCCGGCCCACCAGCACCAGGCGTTGCAGCGAGCCGCCCGCCGCGCGCACCACGCCGATGTCATCGCCAGCGCTGCCGCCCTCGAGCGTGAGGTCCCCTGCCGTCGTGGCCGTCGCCCCGGTGGTGCCGTAGACCCATGACTCGGTCGACGCCCCCAGCGCCACCGCGAAGCCCCGCTGCGGCTCCGTCCCGTCGAGCGGCTGCACCTGCGGCCGCGTGTCCCACGTGGCGCCCTTCGTCGGCCACAGCGCCTCGAGGAACACCACGCTCTGCTCCGCCCCCGCCGGCGTCACCTTGATCAAGTCGTATGCACCGTCGTCGTCCATGTTCTCGTCGAAGTGGTTGGACTGCTGGGACGAGATGCGCGCCTCGTACGGGGCTGGCGCGATCACGCGGATCCCGAGGACCGAGTCGTCCAGGTTGACGAGCTTCACCCAGGGGCCCGCTTGGCCCGAGCGCCCCATCGAGTGGAAGAGCTGCTCGACGGTCCGCGCCGCGGTGAGGACGACGCGATCGTGGAGAACGAGGTAGCCCGGGTCGCGCACGAGCGCGATGGTGCGGAGCAGCGTCTGCACCCCGAGCGACGACGGGTAGAGCTTCGCCCCGTCCCCCCGCGCGAGGCCGTAGTGCGCGGTCGACTCGTGGAGCGGCATGGAGGCCTCGCGCGCGAAGAACCAGGAGTTGCCGACGGCGCTGTGGTTCGTGCCGCGGTCGTCGCCGAGCTGCCCCTGCCCGTCGAAGAGGAACACGTTGTGGTACTCGCTCGAGTACCCGAAGGACCCCCCGCTGCAGCAGTTGTAGGCCACCGTCTCGGGCAGCAGCCAGCCGCCGTTGCCGTAGATCCACAGGCCCAGGTCGTCCATGTGGTCATGGCCGATGTTGAGGATGCCTCCCGGGGCGCCGCCGCTCTGGATCCGCTCGTAGTTGCCCCGGCCGCCCAGCACGCCGGTCTTGAAGCCCGCCACGATGGTGGTGGCGTCCGCGCCCCAGTGCCAACTGCTGCGCAGGATGGCGGCCTGCTGATCCGCGGCGTAGAGGTCGAGCGGCACCCGGCTCATGTCGTCGAGCACCGGTACTTCGGGGTCGTAGGCGACGTACTCGAGGCCGTAGTTGAGGCCGAACTCCGCGCGCGTCAGCCGCGGCTCCAGGTCCCAGCGCCGCCCCGCCTCCTGCGCGTGGGGGTCCTGGAAGCGCCGGGCCGCCCACCTGAGGGGCACGAGCAGGCCCGGCCGCGACCAGTTCCAGTCGCCGTGCGTCATGACGTGCACGCGCGGGTGATTCGGCTGCTGCATCGACAGGATGTAGCGGCCGAGCCCCCCCAGCATCGCGGTGAGGTCGCCGTCGTTGCCGCGGCGTGAGGCGCCCATGAAGTAGGCGACGAACCGCTCGAGCCCGAACTCCATGTAGCCGATGCCCTCGTGCCAGGAGCCGTCGACGATGAGGTTCAGGATGGCGCTGATCTTGGCGAAGTTGGCGTCCGCCGTGGCGCGCCAGCCCGCCGCGTCCGCGTGCTCCCCTTCGAGCGCCTGCCCCGCCAGACCGAGCCCGGCGTGGTTCACCCAGTTGTGGTTCTGCACCATGTCGCCCACCCACCAGATGCCGCCCGCGATCGCCTGCGCCAGGTTCGCGGCACAGGCCGCGATCGCGCCGCGGCACGTGTCGCGCTGCGCCTGCGTCAGAAGGTCGTAGAGGACGTCGTAGGCGATCGAGGCGGCAAGGAGGTCGCCTCCCTGTCCCAGGTCGTTGTCGGTCGACAGGTTCGGGCAGTACCCCATGAGCTTGGACACGGCTGCGTCCGTGTAGGTCGGGTCGTCGAACACGACCGCGGCGATGGCGAAGCCGGCCGTGTCGCGACCGAGCGAGGCTCCCAGGTGCCGGTCGAGGTAGGCCTTGAGGTTGCTGGCGAGGGCGGCGCGCGTCGTGGAGCGGGTGGCCTGAAGCTCGACGAGCTCTGCGGCGTCGAAGACCGTCTGTGGATGCTCGGCCCGCGCGGTCGCGCTCGCCAGGAACGCCAGGCCCACGATCCAGACTACCATCCGGTTGCGGTGCGACATCGTGGCTCCTCCAGTCCGAGCCCTGACGGTGCAACTGCCGTGCCCGGACCCGGCGCCTGCCCGAGCGGGAGCCGCTGCCGCCGCGTGGGACCGGGCGAAGTGCCCGATCCCACGACCCTCTCGCGTCGATCCGCGACGATGTCGCCGGGAGGCGTCGGCGTGCTCCGGGCTCGACGTGTCACCGATCGCGTTACACGCCTGTCACGCGGGGCGTTTCACCATCAGATCTGCGTGAGGCGCGTGGGTCCTTCAAGCACGACTTCTCCGCTCGCCGCGTAGCTGTCTCTCGACTTCAGGCGGGCGTGTCGAGCTGCTCCGGGAAGTGCTCCTCACGCCGGTGCATGGCGGGCGGATGGCACGCATGGCCGCCGGCGGTCACGAGTTGGGCAGGCCGAGGTGCGTGACAACCTCACGGATGCCCGCGACCGGCGGGGGCCGCGGCGGCCGGCCGGCAAAGGCCGCAGGCCGCCGCCAGGCGGGGCGGGCGAACTCCGGGCGGTCCTGGGGCCCCGGCCCCGTCCCACTTGACAGTCCAGCGGTCAGGGCCCAACGTACTCGTGCTTCCCTCAGGGTGGTGTCCCATGCGGGCCGACGATGCGGTGGCGATCCTGGCCGAGCTCCTGGACAACAGCGCGGTCGCCGTCACCGTGGCGGACCTGGAGGGCCGGTTCACTCTGTTCAACCGGGCGGCCGAGCTGCTCACCGGGTACCGCCGCGACGAGGCGCTGGGCCGCCCCGTGTCCCTCTTCTACGCGGCCCCCGATGAGCCACAGCGCATGTGGGCGATCGTGCAGCGGGAGGGCAAGCTCGAGGACTACCGCACCACGTTGCTCGACAAGCACGGGAACCGTCGGCCGATCAGCATCGTCGTCACCCCGCTGCACGACCCCGAGGGGCGGCCCGTCGGCACCCTGGGCGTGACCATCGACATCACGGAGCGCGTGCAGCTCGAGCAGGACCTGGAGGACGCCAGGCGGCGGGCGGAGTTCTACAACGACCTGATGTGCCACGACATCCGCAACTTCGGCCAGACCCTGCTGGGCTACCTCGAGCTGCTGCTCGACGGCAAGCTCGGGGCCCTCGACGAGCGGCAGCGTCAGGTGCTCGTCACGTGCCGGCGGCAGGCCCGGCGCACGCGGGACCTGATCGACGGCGTGCGCACCCTTGCCAGGCTGGACCCGCGACGGGCCGGGCCCCTGACGAGCGTGCGGCTGGACGCGCTCGTGGCGGAGACCGTCGGGATGCTGAGAGAGGCCTACCCCGACCGTCGTCCGGTGATCTCGTGGGACGTGCCGGACGGGACGCGCGTCATGGCGGACGAGCTGCTCGCCGAGGTGATCTTCAACCTCATCGCCAACGCGGTGATGCACAACCCCGCTCCCGAGCCGCGGGTGTGGGTGCGGACCACGCCGGGAGGGCTCCCCGATGGGCCCTCGTGGTGCGTCAACGTCGAGGACGACGGCCCCGGGCTCGCCGACCTCCGCCGCGACGAGCTGTTCGAGCGATTCTCCCGGCTGAGCACGCACGGCACGGGCATCGGTCTGTCGCTGGTCAAGGCGCTGGTGGAGAGCTACGGCGGCCGGGTGTGGGCCGAGGACCGGGTGGCCGAGCACCCCGAGCAGGGCGCCCGCTTCGTGGTCGCGCTGCGGGCGGAGCAGCCATGAGGGGCTCGGTGTTCCTCGTCGAGGACGACGCGGACCTGCTCGACCTGTACGAGCTCATCCTGGAGGCTGAGGGGTTCCTGATCTGGGATGCGTGTCGCAGCGGCGAGTCGGCGATCCGCCGCTACCGCACCGCCGCCGACCTGCCGGACGCGGTCGTCCTCGACTACCGGCTGCCGGGCTGCACCGGGCTCGAGGTCGCGCGCACGATCCTGGCGCGCGATCCGACGGCCGCCATCATCTTCGCGACCGCGGACGACACCGCGCGCGAGGCGGCGGCGCGACTGGGCGTGCGCCGCTTCAAGCGCAAGCCCTTCGACACCGTCCGGCTGATCCGCAACGTGGCGGCCGCGGTGGCCGAGCGCGGCGCCTGCCCGGCGCCCGGCCACCGTCCCTGAAGGCGCGGCGCTTCACGGCGGTCGTTCCCGGGCCGTGGCGCCGCTGAGGTGTTCTCGCCCGGTCTGCCGCGACGCGTGCTGCGCCGCGCGCAGCGGCTGAGCCTGCGCTGCCCGGCGGCACGGCCGCCGCTACCGCGACAGGCACGCCAGGTAGCGCTCCGGGATCTCGTCGAAACGGAGGCTCCCGCCGCACTGCGGGCAGCGGAAGCGCGGCAGCACGAAGCCCGCGCCCTCGGGCACCAGCGCGGCCGCCTGCAGGAGGCGAGTCTCGTCGCGGTCGCACCCGTCGCAGTGGTAGGGCGCCATGAATGAGACCATGCGCCCGCGGCCGAGGAAGCCCGGGAGGAAGCACGCCTGCGTGGTGAACCCGGGCGAGCAACGCGAGAACGTGTACTCGTGCACCTCGTCGATGGTCTCGAGAAGCGCGATCCAGCGTCGCGCGCCGTGCGAGTTGACGTGGCGCACGCCGGCCGCGTCGAAGTCCACGCGCGGCCCGAGCCGCCGCGCGAGCGGCTGGAGGTCGGTCGTCTCCACGAAGTCGCCCTCGAGGTGCACCCGGACGAGCCCCTCCTCTTCCACCAGGTCCCACAGCACCAACGCCTCGAGCTGCCGGCGGGTCTCCGCCGTCTGGTCGATGAACGTGAGCCCGAGCTCACGGCCGCCCTCACGCTGCCACACGACCCGGGCGTCGACCGCGATGCCGGGCTCGTGCTGCTCCCGCCGCAGCCGCACTCGGACGGAGTCGACCGAGCCCAGCGGCGTGTCGAGCCGCACCTTGGCCCCGTTGAGCGAGAGGTTCTCCGTCTGCCCCTGGAACACGCGCGCGCCGGCCTCGACCCATGCCAGCAGCTCGACGGGCACACGGTGGTGGCGGCGGCGTGGCAGCTCGAGCAGGTCTTCCACGTGCGTGCAGAGCTCCAGGCCGCCCGAGGGCAGGACGACGAGATCGTCGCACCCGGCCGCCGCCATCTGGTCCAGCAGGGACCGACTGGCGGCCCCGGTCACGACCAGCATGACGCGGCAGGCGGCGAGCTCCTCATGCCGCCGCAGCTCCCGGCACACCTCCAGGCCGTCAAGGTCCGGCGTGTCGGC
>JACRCY010000245.1 GCA_016218785.1 Deltaproteobacteria bacterium | reverse complement strand
CGCCACCGTCATGGAGCCGTCGCTCCCCTTCACGCGGTAGACGGTCGTGTCGGTGTCGACCAGCTGGCGCATCAGGAAGATCCAGAAGTCGCCGCCCCAGAAGGCGAAGGCCCAGGCGCCCGGATCGCCCTGCAGGCTGGGGAGCTGCGCGAGCACGGTCTCGGCGCCGCTGGTCTTGTCGATCTTGGCGACCTTGGGGGGCGTGGTGTCGGGGTAGAAGCCCCACAGCTCGGCGAGGCCGGTGCCGGTCAGCTCGGGCCAGCCGGTGAGCTGCTGCCCGGCCGTGACCGTGAGCGTGTTCATGTCGATGGTGCCGAGGCGCGCCCCGGTGCCCGTGCCGGGCCCGTTGCCCCCGGCGACGTAGAGCGTGTCGAGCGTGCTCCCCTGGGCGTTCGCCACGAAGCCCATGCCCATGAGCAGGAACCCCTGCTGGTTCTTCACGAACGAGGTCGCCGTGCACGACCCGTTGCTGGTGTCGACGCGGAACAGCTCGCCCGAGTTGTAGAGCACCCACGCGACCGCATTGCGGTCCACCGACATGGAGAAGGGCGTGGCCTTGATGCCGAGGATCACCTGGGCCGGGCAGTTGAGGTTGGCGGTGATGTCGTGGAAGGTCGGCGGGGTGGTCTTCGGGTCGAAGCTCGAGAAGCGACCGTCCTCGTCCACCACGTAGACCAGCTTGGCCGCGTCCGAGCAGTTGTCGGGCGGGGGCTGGTCGATGGGGCCGTCACCGCCGCCGCCGTCACCGCCGCCGGTGAAGCCGTCGGGGTGGGTGCCCCCGTCGCCGAGGTCCTCTTCGTCGTTGGTGGGACCACAGGCCGCGAGCGCGAGGACGAGGAGCAGGGGGAGCCAGGCGTGCCGACGCATCTACTACCTCCCGAGCTATTCGCGCTGTGGCCAAGGGATGAAGAGTCATGGGGTAACTGTTCGCGCAGTGACTTTCTCACCCCAAGAATCAGCCTCTCCGAGGGGGTTGAGTGCCATAGGTGCCTGGTCAAGTCCGGCAACTTGTAAGCGCCTCGCCTCTGCAATATCGATCGCTTGCGTCGCTGGCGCGCGAAAACGGGGCAGCGCGAATAGCTCCAGGGTGAGCGTGCAGGATGGCTCGCTCTATGCGACACTACGATGGACCATGTCCGGAGGTCAACCAGGGGGCCTCGCCACGGCGGAGAAGCTGGACGAGCCCACGCCCGTCCAGGCGATCGTCGGCCGACACCCCGTGATCGACGCCCACGTGCACGTCTTCCCGCCCCCGGTCTTCGAGGCGCTGTGGCGCTGGTTCGACGAGAACGCCTGGTCGATCCGCTACCGGCTCACGGTCCCGGAGATCGTCGGCTTCCTGCGGGAGCGCGGCGTGGCCCGCGGGGTCGCGCTCCAGTACGCGCACCGGCCCGGCATGGCGCGCGAGCTGAACGTCTTCGCCCAGGTGATCCACCGCATGGAGCCATGGTTCATCCCCTGCGCGACGGTCTTCCCGGGGGAGGAGGACGCGCGGGCCATCCTCGATCAGGCGCTGGGGCCGCAGGGCCTGCGCGGCGTGAAGATCCACTGCCACGTGCAGCGCGTCGCGCCCGACGACCGGCGCCTCGACGACGTGTACGACGCGGCCGCGGCCCACGGCGTGCCGGTGGTCATCCACGCCGGCGATGCGCCCGCGTTGCCGGGAAACGCCGCCGAGGTGGGCACGCTCTGCCGCCCCGCGGCGCTCGAGCACGCGCTCCGGCGGCACCCGCGGACGACCTTCCTGGTGCCGCACCTCTTCGCCGCCCACTTCCGGAGCGCGGAGCAGTTCCTGAACGAGTTCGAGCACCTGTACCTCGACACCACCATGGCGCTGGCGGGCTACATCCCGCTGCACCGGGAGACGCGCACGACCGAGGTGGAGGCGGCCGCCGAGTGGCAGCGCGCCGCGTTCGAGGTGCTGCGCGCACACCCCGACCGCATCCTCTACGGCAGCGACTTCCCGAACCTCCCGTACGAGTGGGACCGGGAGCTGCGCATCCTCGTCGACCTCGACCTCCCGGACGCGGCCCTGGGCGCCGTGCTCAGCGAGAACGCGGCGCGGCTGTTCCGTCTCTAGGGGGACTTTCCCGTCCCCCCTCGACGCTGAAGGGAGCCGGCCTCGGCGAAGCCTGCGGCCGGCTGACTCGCTCGCTGCGCTCGCTCGCCCACAAAGCCCGTCGAGCCGGGGGGTGGCCGGCGGAAGCCGGCCAGACTCCCCTCCGCGCGCTCCCCGCGCGAAACTGCCCCCTAGACTCGCGCCGGGGGTTACGTCACCATGAGGGGCGTCCCCGGGCTCGCGTGGGTGGGGCGGAGGTAGCGATGGAAGAGCGCATCGTTCGGACGGAGCGCCGCGATCCGGCGTCGGTCGACCGCAGCACCCTCACCGAGGGGGCCCGCCGGATCCTCGAGTCGATCGAGGGCGCGGGGGTGAAGACGCTCCCCCACCTGTTCCTGTGGCGGACGCGGCTCGTCCCCGACGCCGAGGCGCTGCGGCACAAGCTGGCCGGGCACTGGCGCAGCATCACGTACCGCACGTGGGAGACGACGGTCCGCAACCTGGCCGCGGCCATGGCGGAGTGGACGCAGGTGGGGGACCGCGTCGCCATCATGTCGGAGAACCGGCCCGAGTGGACCTACGCCGACCTCGCCACCCAGTGCCTGGGCGGCGTCGTGGCACCGATCTACCCGACCGACCTGCCCAAGGACGCGGCCTACGTCATCAACGACGCCAAGGCGCACACGCTCTTCGTGTCGACCGCGGCGCAGCTCGCCAAGACGCGCCCGCTCCTGGAGCAGGGCCAGGTGCCGGGCCTGCAGCGCATCATCGTCTTCGACCGCGGTACCCCCACCGACGACCGCGTCCTCGTGCTCGACGACGTGGTCGCCCGCGGCCGGGGGCTCTCCCAGGCCACGGTCGACGCGCGCCTCGGTGGCCTCGATCCCGACGCGGTCATGACCTTCGTCTACACCTCGGGCACCACGGGCGAGCGCAAGGGGGTGATGCTCACCCACACCAACTTCATCGACAACATCGACAACACGGTGCAGGCCATCGGCGAGGGGCACTTCCACGACTCGGTGATGCTCTCGTTCCTGCCGCTGTCGCACTCGCTCGAGCGCATGGCCGGCTACTACACCGCGCTCCGCGTCGGCGCGGTCATCGCCTACGCCGAGAGCATCGAGAAGCTCCCCGAGAACCTCCTGGAGGTGCGCCCGACCATCCTCGTCTCGGTGCCGCGCGTCTACGAGAAGGTCTACGCCAGGGTGCAGTCCGCCGCGGCCTCGTCGCCGGTCAAGAAGCGCCTGCTCGCCTGGGCCCGCGCCGTGGGCCAGGAGCACGCCACGCGCGAGATCGAGGGTCGCGAGCGCGGCCTGCGGCTGCGGCTGCAGTACGCCCTGGCCGACCGCCTGGTCTTCTCGAAGCTCAAGGCCCGGCTCGGCGGCCGGCTGCGCTTCGCCTGCACCGGGGGCGCGCCCATGCCGCGAGAGATCGCCATCTTCCTGCGGGGCGCCGGGCTGCTGGTCCTCGAGGGGTACGGCATGACCGAGACCGCGCCGGTGCTCACCCTGAACGGGCCCGAGAAGGTGAAGTTCGGCTCGGTCGGGCGGCCCATCCCGGGCGTGGAGCTGAAGATCGTGCCCGAGCCGGGGTGCGAGCGCCCGGGCGAGGGGGAGATCCTCGCGCGCGGGACCAACGTGATGAAGGGGTACCACGACAAGGTCCCGGAGACGAAGGCGGTGCTGGAGCCCGACGGCTGGCTCCACACCGGCGACATCGGCTACTTCGACGAGGAGGGCTACCTCTTCATCACCGACCGCAAGAAGGAGCTGCTCAAGACCTCCGGCGGCAAGTACGTGGCGCCGTCCCCCATCGAGGGGCGCCTCAACGTGCACCCGCTGATCGAGCAGTCGTGCGTGATCGGCAACCAGCGCAAGTACTGCGTCGCGCTGATCGTGCCCAAGTTCGACGTGCTCCCGAAGTGGCTGAACCGCCCCCTCTCCGCGGACCGCAACCAGCTGGTCAGCGACCCGGAGGTGCGGGCGCTCTTCGAGGACGCCATCAACGCGGTGAACCAGGACCTCTCGCACTGGGAGCAGATCCGGCGCTTCGCGCTCCTGCCGCACGAGTTCAGCCAGGAGACCGGCGAGCTGACCCCGACCCAGAAGATGAAGCGCCGCGTGATCGACGAGAAGCACAAGGGGCTGATCGACACGCTCTTCCCACCGGACTGAGCCCCACCGCGGGCGCGCTCCGGGCGGCGCCCGCGAGCGAGCGAAACTCCGCCGGGGGTGCTATCGTCGGGGGCGTGGTCAGCCGGCTCGAGCTCGCCTGGACCTTCTTCCTCATCGGCCTCACGTCGTACGGCGGGCCCGCCATCGTGGCGCAGATCCGGCAGGTGGTGGTGCTGCGCAAGCGCTGGCTCACGGAGGGCCAGTTCCAGGACTCGGTCGCCTTCTGTCAGCTGATCCCGGGACCGATCGCGGTGCAGACTGCGGCCCACATCGGCTGGCGCCTACACCGGGGCCTCGGCGCGCTCGTCACGCTGGTCTGCTACGTGGCCCCCGCCTTCCTGCTGATGCTCGGCCTGGCGGCGGCCTACTTCCGCTTCGGCGGCCTGCCGATCATGGTCGCGCTGCTGAAGGGGATGCGCGCCGCCACCGTCGGCATCGTGGTCGGGTCGATCGTGTCGATGGGCGCGGCCGCGCTCAAGGACTGGCGCGGCGTCCTCATCGCTCTCGCGGCCACGGCCGCCCTCCTGCTCCGGCTCAACGTCGTGCTGGTGCTGGCCGGCGCGGGCCTCGCCGGCGTGCTGCTGTTGTGGCGGCAGTCGTTCGGGCCGGCGGCCGCGCTGCCAGCCACCCCGCGCGGTGACGCGGCTGGCGACGCCCCGGCGAGCGCCGCGCCGCCCCGCCGGAGCTACGGCCGGACCCTCGCCTGGGTGGGCGTCGTCCTGGTGCTCTTCGTCGGCGGCATCCTGCTGTCGGGCCGCCTGTCGCCCCTCTACCCGCGCCTGGGCGCGGTCATGGTCAAGGTCAACCTGCTGGCCTTCGGCGGGGGTTACACCGCCGTGGCGCTCATGTACGAGCAGGTGGTGGTGGCGAACTCGTGGCTCGCGCCGCACGAGTTCATCGACGGGCTCGCCCTCAGCCAGGTGACGCCCGGGCCGGTGATCGTCACCGCGACCTTCATCGGCTACCACCGGGGCGGGCTCCTCGCCGCGGTCTTCGCGACCGTGTGCGTCTTCCTCCCCTCCGCCCTCCTCCTGGTGCTGGCGGCGCCGCACCTCGAGCGCCTCCGCCGCATCGGCGCCGTCGCCAGCTCCCTGCGCGGTCTGCTCGCCGCCTTCATGGCCATGCTCTTCTACGTGCTGTGGCAGGTCGGCCGGGCCGCCATCATCGATCCCTTCACGCTGGCGCTGACGCTCGGCTCCATCGCCGCGCTCGCGCTCAAGACCAACCCGGCGTGGATCGTGGCCGGCGCCGTGGTGCTGGCGCTGATCTTCGGGCGGTGAGGGCCAGCCGGTAGCGGGGCACGCCGCGCCTCAGGGCCGCGGCGGCCACCAGCGAGGGCGCTGGCTGGCCGGGAGCGCATCGAGCGCCGGCCGCAGCTCGGGCAGCCACTCGTCGAGGGAGAGGCCGAACCAGCGCGCCACCTCCTCGTCGATCGTCCGCTCCTGCGCCCGGACGGTGGCCGCAAGGGTGCTGCCCGCCCCGGACGCCGCCCGCGCCAGCCGGCCGAGGTCGCGCCGCAGCGCGCGCACCCGGTCGCCGAGCGCCACGAGCAGCGCCGGGGTGGCGCGGCGCACGGGGAACGGCAGCGCCCGCACGTTGCCGAGCGTGAGCTGCGGCTGGAGCCGCTTGCCCGAGGTCCAGGCGTACCAGGCATAGACCGTCACGAGGGCGCTGCAGACGATCGCCACGACCCCGTCGGGATCCGTCCCCGGCAGCAGGTGCAGCAGGTAGACCGACTGCAGCGCGGGCAGGTCGTCCGCGGCCACCGCGGCGACCGGGCCGGCGCCGGTCTTCACGACGAGGATCTTGGGCCCGCGGTAGAAGGCCGCGTCCTTGACCACGGCCCGCCGCGCGGCCTGCTTGCGGGGCGGCGCGAGCCGGTGGCGCTGGACGTCGGCGCCGGCGTAGATCGCCACGTGCCCGCGCGCGGCCTGGCCCGGGCGCGGGCAGTCCCGGAGCGCCGACTTGCCCACCTCCTCCCCGCGCGTGAGTCCCGGGGGCCCCGGCTCGAGGAGCCGGCCGAGCGTGCCGGCTGCCTCCAGGCGGGCCCGGAGCCCGTCCCGGCCGTGCCAGGCCGGCGGCGCCCAGATGGCCCACGGCTCGCCGCCGGCGCCCGTCAGCGACGCGGCGGCCACCTCGTGCACCGGGGTCGCGTGGTCGCCGTCCCAGCGGTCGACGGCGCAGCGGCGGTCGCCCCCCGGCACCTTCTCGGTCACGACGACGACCGACGAGACCCCGGCCCGCGGGAAGACGCGCCCGACATGGCACAGCCGGACGACCGTGCCCTGCCGCGCGATCCAGGCCCGCAGGTCGGCATGCTCGTCGCGCGCCAGCAGCGCATCGGGCACCAGGAAGGCGTGCGTGCCGCCGGGCCGCAGGAAGTCGCGGAAGCTCCGCTCGAAGAAGAGCTTGAACAGGTCGGGCTGGCCGCCCCGCCCCAGGTCGAAGCGCTGGTAGGCGCGCTTCTCGTGGGCGCCGAGCAGCTCGCCGAAGACATAGGGGGGGTTCCCGAGCACGAAGTCGAAATCGCCCGCGACCGCCGGCTCGAGCAACGCGTCGCCGTGGCAGAGCGTGGCGGCCGCCGCCGCCCCGCGCTCCCCGTCCGCGGCGCCCACCCGTCCCGCGAGGGCGGCCGCCGCGCGCTCCAGGGCGCCCGCATCGAGGTCGACGCCGTGCAGGCCGGCAGCGAGCCGGCGACCGAGGCCCGGCGCCACCCGCAGGCCCACGGCGCGGGCCCGGGCCAGGTGCCAGTCGAGCAAGCAGTCGAACGCCGCGAGCAGGAACGCGCCGTCGCCGCAGGCAGGATCGAGGATCCGCACCGCGTCCACCTCGGCGGGGTTGCGCCAGGCGGTGCCACGCCGCAGCCAGCGGCCGAGCGACGCCTCGACCATGAACCGCGCGACTGGCGCCGGCGTGTAGTGGACCCCGCGCACCAGGCGCAGTCTACGCCACGCCAGCCCCAGAGCGCGACTCGCCGGTCGCGCCGTCCCGGGTCGAGCGACGTGGAGTGAGCTCTTCGGATCGGTTAGTCTCCCTTCGCTGGCCCGGCGGAGCGTGCGGCGGTCGGGGCCCCGGGTCGGGAAAGGGCCCCTTGACGACCCTTGGTGTAATAACTACACTATGAACTGAGGGCACGAGGCAAAGGGTGACGACGATGCGCATCCCCTCCGAGTTGTACCGGCCGTCCCTGTCGCTGCTGACCGACTTCTACCAGGTCACGATGGCGTCCGCGTACTGGAAGACCGGCACCGCGGACCGGGAGGCGGTCTTCCAGCTCTCGTTCCGCCAGAACCCCTTCGCGGGCGGTTTCAGCATCGCCTGCGGGCTCGCCTACGCCGCCGACTGGATCCGGTCCCTGCGCTTCGCCGAGGACGACCTCGCCTACCTCGCGTCGCTCACCTCCCAGGACGGCGCACCCATGTTCGAGCCGGCCTTCCTCGCCACCCTGCGCGGCATGGAGTTCGCGTGCGACGTGGACGCCGTCGCCGAGGGGACGGTGGTCTTCCCGCACGAGCCGCTGGTGCGCGTCCGCGGGCCCATCGTGCAGGCGCAGCTCCTCGAGACGGCGCTGCTCAACTTCGTCAACTTCCAGACGCTCATCGCCACGAAGGCGGCGCGCGTGTGCCTCGCCGCCCATGGCGACCCGGTCCTCGAGTTCGGCATGCGTCGGGCCCAAGGGCTAGACGGCGCCCTGGCCGCCAGCCGCGCCGCGTACGTGGGCGGCTGCGCCGCCACCTCCAACGTCCTCGCGGGCAAGCTCTTCGGCATCCCCGTCAAGGGGACCCACGCCCACAGCTTCGTGATGCTCTTCGACGACGAGGTGCAGGCGTTCAAGGAGTACGCGCGGGCCATGCCGCGCAACTGCGTCCTCCTGGTCGACACCTACGACACGCTGCAGGGCGTGCGCCACGCGGTCGAGGTGGGGCGCTGGCTGCGCGAGCAGGGGCACGAGCTCAGCGGCGTGCGCCTCGACTCGGGGGACCTCGCCTACCTGTCGAAGGAGGCCCGCGCGATCCTCGACGCGGGCGGCTTCCCCCAGGCCGCCATCGTCGCGAGCAACGACCTCGACGAGCGCCTCATCCAGAGCCTCAAGGACCAGGCGGCGACCATCAGCGTGTGGGGGGTCGGCACCAAGCTCGTCACCGGCTGGGACCAGCCCGCCCTCGGCGGCGTGTACAAGCTCGCGGCGGTGCGCCCTCCGGGCGGGCCGTGGCAGCACCGCCTCAAGCTCTCCGAGCAGGCGATCAAGGTGTCGACCCCGGGGGTGCTGCAGGTGCGGCGCTACTCCGACGACGCGGGCTTCCAGGCGGACATGATCTGGGACGAGGCCGGCGGACCGCTCGCGGCCGAGCCGGTGATGATCGACCCGATCGACCCGACGCGGCGCAAGCGCCTCCCCGCCGGGATGGCGGCGGAGGACCTGCTGCAGCCGATCTTCCGCGGCGGCCGGCCCGTGTGGGAGCCGCCGCCCCTCGCGGCCGTGCGCGCGCGCGTGCGCGATCAGCTCGCGCGGTGCCACGGCGGCATCAAGCGCTTCGACAACCCCCACCGGTATCCGGTGGGGCTCGAGCACGGCCTGTACGACCTCAAGACGCGGCTGGTGCTGCAGGCCCGCCACGCCCCGGACTAGACGCGGCGGGCCCCGGGGCCGCGCGCAGGCGAGGAGAGGGACATGAAGCTCATCAGGGTGGCGGCGGCGGTGCTCAACCAGACCCCCCTCGCGTGGGACGCGAACCGCGACCACGTGGTCGCGGCCATCCGGGAGGCGCGCCGGCAGGGCGCGAGCGTCCTGTGCCTGCCGGAGCTGTGCCTCACCGGCTACGGGTGCGAGGACGAGTTTCACTCGCGCGGCCTGCAGCAGACGGCCCTGCGGGTGCTCGAGGAGGTGCTGCCGGAGACGCGCGGGATGGTGGTCTCCCTCGGGCTGCCGTTCATGCACCAGCACGCGCTGTTCAACGCCGCGGCCCTCTGCGTCGACGGGCGCGTGCGCGGCCTCGTCTGCAAGCGCTTCCTCGCCGGCGACGGCATCCACTACGAGCCGCGCTGGTTCAAGCCGTGGCCCCACGGCCACCGCGCGACCGTCGAGCTCGCGGGCGCGAGCGTGCCCATCGGCGACATCCACTTCGACGTGGGCGGCGTCAAGCTCGGCTTCGAGATCTGCGAGGACGCGTGGGCCGCGGCGCGGCCGGGCGGCGCGCTCGCACAGGCGGGCGTCGACGTCATCCTCAACCCGAGCGCCAGCCACTTCGCCTTCGGCAAGCACGAGGTGCGGCAGCGCTTCGTGCTGGAGGGCTCGCGGGCCTTCGGCGTCACCTACGTCTACGCGAACCTCCTCGGCAACGAGGCCGGCCGCGCCATCTACGACGGCGGCGCGCTGATCGGCTCCGGCGGGCACCTGTGCGCCGCCGGGCCGCGCTTCTCGTACGCGGCCCAGATCGTCACCAGCGCCGTGGTCGACGTGGACGCCACCCGCATGGCGCTCGCCCGCACCCAGAGCTTCCGCCCGCGCCTCGAGGAGCGTCCCAGCGAGTGCGTCCACGCCGACTTCGCCTACCCGGAGCTGGAGCCCGCCGAGGCGACGCCCGAGCTGGCGAGCTGGGAGCGCAGCCCCAGCCTCAAGGAGGAGGAGTTCACCCGGGCCATCGCCCTCGGCCTCTTCGACTACCTGCGCAAGAGCCGCTCCGACGGGTTCGTGGTCTCGCTCTCGGGCGGCGCCGACTCCTCGGGCGTGGCGTGCCTGGTGGCGGCGGCCGTGGGCTTCGGGGTGGCGGAGCTGGGGCTCGCGGGGTTCCGCGCGAAGCTCGCCCACGCGAGCGGCGCGCAGGGCGCCGGCGGGGTGCGCGAGCTGGTGCACGCGTTGCTGCTGTGCGTCTACCAGGGCACCGAGAACAGCACGGCGACCACCCGCGACGCGGCGCGCGCGGTGGCCGAGGGCCTGGGCGCGGACTTCCTCCTGCTCGACGTCGACCGCCAGGTCAAGGGGTACGTGGAGCTGGTGTCCGGCGCCGTGGGGCGGCCGCTCAACTGGGCGCACGACGACGTGGCGCTGCAGAACATCCAGGCGCGCACCCGCGGGCCCGCCGTCGGGCTGCTGGCGAACCTGCGCAACGCGCTGCTGCTCGCCACCAGCAACCGCTCGGAGGCGGCGGTGGGCTACGCGACCATGGACGGCGACACCTGCGGCGGCCTCTCCCCCATCGCGGGCATCGACAAGGCGTTCCTGCGGCGCTGGCTCCGGTGGCTCGAGCTCCAAGGGCCGGACGGGCTCGCCCCACTGCCGGCGCTCGCCGCGGTCACGGCGCAGGCGCCCACCGCCGAGCTGCGGCCCGCCGCGGCCCACCAGACCGACGAGGACGACCTCATGCCGTACGACGTCCTCGACGCGGTGGAGCGCGCCGCCATCCGCGACAAGCACACGCCGGTCGAGGTGTTTCGCCACATGCGGGCGCGCTTCGCCGCGGTGCCGGCGGCGCAGATGCTGCTGTGGGTGGAGCGCTTCTTCCGCCTGTGGTGCCGCAACCAGTGGAAGCGCGAGCGCTACGCTCCCTCGTTCCACGTCGACGACGAGAACCTCGACCCCAAGACCTGGTGCCGCTTCCCGATCCTCT
>JACRCY010000033.1 GCA_016218785.1 Deltaproteobacteria bacterium | reverse complement strand
GGACCATCTCGCGAAAATCCTCGACCAGTGCCCGGAGCACCTCGCGCGGCTCCTCGAACATGCCGCAGCTGCGGGCGTTGTTGCAGGAGTCGTGGAACGTGTACGAGCCCTCGTTCTTGCTCCTGTCGACCCGGATGCGCCCCTCGCGGAGGAAGTTGCGCATGGTGACGACGGCGCTCTCCATCTCGAAGTCGATGTCCATGCCGGCCCAGTTGGGCCCCTCGCAGGTGGTCGAGCGGTAGCCGTGGCCGCACTCCGACATCACCAGCTTCTTGGCGCGGAGGCGGTGAACCGATTCGTAGACGCGGCGCGCGACCGCAGCGCCGAGCGCATCGTCGCCGGAGAAGAGGCCGAAGTTGGTCATGTCCCAGCCCTCGCTGGGCCTGGTCCACGACGCGCCGGCGTAGTAGAAGACCTGGGCCGCGTCGGCGATCGTGCGCGGGTCGTACTTCACCTCGCGCGGGTTGATGGTGTACATGATGTCGCAGTCGGGCTTGTCGATGGGGATGGCGGCCGCCGGGTCGCCGATCTCGGAGACCACCTCGTCCGACATCCACTGGATGGTGTCGAGGTAGTCCTCCTTGAGGACGCCCATCTGGTTGCCGATCTCCCACTGGTCCTTGGAGACGACGTAGACGCCCTCGGGCATGACGCCGACGGAGGTGAGCAGGCCCCGGGCCATGCGGTTGAGCACGGCGAAATCGACGCCCATGGGGCAGTTGAGCGAGCAGCGGCGGCAGTTGGTGCACTTGCCGAACGCGATGTCCTTCAGCTCCTCGAGCTCCTCGTCGCTGTGGATGCTCTTCGCGCCGACCCACCACGGGATCACCCGCCCCGACCAGTCGAAGTGCCGCTTGAAGACCTTGCGGATCCGGTCGGCCTTGTACGCGGGCGCGTAGGTGGGGTCGTCGGGGTTGGTGAGCACGTAGTGGCACGACTCGGTGCACAGGCCGCAGTGCACGCACGCCACCAGCGAGCCGACCATCTGCCGGTTCAGCTTCTTTCCCATGCGCTCGATGTACTTCTGGACCTTGTGGGATCGGTTCTCGGTGTGCACGGCAGCCTCCGCGGTCGAGGGGACGCCAGGTGTCAGCTCGCGGGCGCGCCGCGCCGGACCGGATAGACGCCGCGGTGCCCCATGGTGCGACCGAAGTAGAAGCGGGTGATCGGGTAGTACAGGTAGTGCGAGATCTTGCTGAACGGCACGTAGACCAGGAAGAAGGCCGTCAGCAGGAAGTAGATCAGCAGGTGCCACTGGCCGGTCGCGGTGACGTGGGGATTGGGCGACGCCAGGAACGCGAACGCGAACCACGTGGTCAGCAGCACCAGGCAGAAGTAGTCGTCCGGGGTCGAGATGGCCCGCATCACCGGCACCGCGATGCGGCGGATGATGCGCCCCACGCCGACCAGGAAGGCCGCGCCGATGAAGCCCTGGAAGAGCCGCACCACGGTGCTGCTCGCGAGGAGCCCGGGGCCGTAGGGGATGACGAACGACAGCGTGATGGCCGCGACCACGCCCAGGTGGAAGAGCACGAACTGGAGCCAGAACAAGGGGCGCTTGCGGGTGCTCTCCATGGCCCACGGCATGGCCACGTTGGCGATCGAGTAGAGGGAGGTGAAGCGCGTGCTCCGGCGGGTCGCGCCGGTGCGCGGCTGGCGGTCGCGGCCCGCCTTGAAGCGGAACAGCCAGATGAGGCGGGTCGTGTAGACCAGCGCCATGAAGACCAGGGCGATCTCCTGGAGGCGGTGCTCGGCGAAGTGCAGGAACGCGGTCATCGGCAGTCCTCCGGGGGGCTAGAGCGCCTTGAGGCGCGCCTCGAACGGCTGGTACTCGCGCGCGTCGACCGCGACGAAGACCACCTCCTTGATCCTGGGCGCCCCGGCGAGGTGCTCCTTGACGGCGTCCACCATGACCCGGGAGCAGACGTCGAGCGGCACGCCGTAGAGGCCCGTGCCCATGGGCGGGAAGGCCAGCTGGGTGATCCCGGCCGCCTCGGCCTGCTGCAGCGAGGCCAGGGTGGCCTGGCGCAGCTTCCGCTCCTCGTCCGCCTCCTGGAACTTGGGGCCGACGGCGTGGACGATGTGCTTGGCCTTGAGGTCGCCGGCGCCACTGATCGTCGCCTGGCCCACCTCGAGCGGTCCCTTGGTCTTCAGCTCCTCCTGGATCGAGGGGCCGCCGCGCTGGGCGATGGCGCCCCCGTAGCCGGAGCCGAGCACGAGGTTGGGGCGCGCGTCGTACACGAACGCCTCGACCTCCAGGTCGGTGATGTCCCCCTGCGTGAGGCGGACGACGCAACCGTTCACCTGCTTCTCGATCATGACTTGACCTCATTCCTCGGGTTCGCGCGCTGCTGCCGTCGCGTGTTGATCCTGCGGCTCGTCCGCGCCAGCCACGTGGGGTCGGCCAGATCCGCCAGGGAGTACTCGTCGAGCATGTCGCGGACCCGATCCGAGAGCAGGATCCAGAGCTGCCGGCACTCGCAGGTGCCGGTGCGGCCGCACACGCGCTCCTGGTCCACACACTCCACGAGCGACAGCGGGCCCATGGCCGCGGCCAGCACCTCGCCGACCTTGATCTCCGCGGGCTGGCGGGTCAGCGAGTAGCCGCCGGCGCGGCCCGAGCGTCCGCGCAGCAGCCGCGCCGCCTTGAGCGGGATGATAAGCTGCTCGAGATAGCGCCGGGAGATGCCGGTCCAGGTGGCGACGTCCTGCAGGCTGATGGGCGTCTCGTCGTCCGAGAACCGGGCGATCTCCAGCATCATCCGGAGGCTGTATCTACCGCGGGTGCTGATGCGCATGCCTGATAGAAATATGCATCACTTAAATACTACTATTCCGATAGGATTTGGAAGTCAAGCCAAAACACACGGAGGCAGCGCGCCTCCGTGTGTTTCATCCAGTTGTTATGGGATGTTAAATCGAGTTCTCGCGGCGCGCCCGGGTGGCCTGGTGCGTCGCCTGGAGCTGCATCCGGATGGCCGACAGGAGGGGCTTGTTCCCCAGGTCCGCGACAGAGTACTCGGCCAGCACCTCGTGGATGCGCTGGTCCAGCAGCAACCAGACGAGCCGGCACTCGCAGAAGTCGCTGCGCAAGCACGTCTCCGGCTGGCCCACGCAGACCGAGAGGTTGATCGGCCCGATGGCCGCCTCGACCACCGCGCCGACCGTGATCTGGGAGGCCGGCCGTGCCAGGAGGTAGCCGCCGTTGCGGCCGCACACGCCACGCAGCAGCGCATGGCTCTTGAGGGCCAGGACGAGCTGCTCGAGGTAGCGCCTGGAGATGCCGGTCAGCCGCGCGACCTGAGTCAGCTGGACGGGCTGCCTGGTCCCGCCCAGCTGCGTGATCTCGTGCATGAGGCGGAGGGCGTAGTGGGCCCGCGCCGAGAGTCGCATGGCCGCCCGCCGCTCACAGCACGATGGCGTTGGAGACGACGTCGTGCAGCCCGCCGATCTTCACGTCCAGCCGGTGGTGCTCGGTGAGCTGCTGGATTTGCCGCTTGCAGTTCGAGCACGGGGCCGCCACGAACTTCGCCCCGGTCTGCCGGATCTGCTCCACCTTCTTGACGCCCGACACGGTCATGCGGAACTCCTTGATCTCGTCCATGGCCGAGAGCCCGCCGCCGCCCCCGCAGCACCAGTTCTCGGCGCCGCCGGGCGTCATCTCGCGGTAGTCGCGGCAGGCGGCCCGCATGATCTGGCGCGGCTCCTCGGTGATCCCGCAGCTCCGGCCGAAGTTGCAGGGGTCGTGGTAGGTCACGGCGTCGGGGTTGCGGTCCTTGTCCAGCTTGATGGCGCCGTCGCGGACCTTGGCGGCCGTGTAGAGCATGACGTTGGTGATGGTGAAGGGCAGCTCCCCCCACCACCTGGCCTTCTCCATCATGAACTTCATGACCCGGTAGGCGTGGCCGCACTCGCCCATGAGCATGGTCTTGCACTGGAGGCGCTTGGCCTCCTCGACGTAGGCCTTGTTGTCGTCCTTCATGGCCTTGTCGTCGCCGGTGAACAGCCCGTAGTTGGCGCCGTCGAAGTAGTTCGTGCTCATGGTCCACGACACCCCGAGCTTGTGGAGGACCTTGGCGATCCCCATGATCGCCTCGGGGTTCACCAGCACGTCGCCGGAGGGGGGCACGAAGAACATCTCGGCGCCCACCTGGTCCACCGGGATCTTGACGTCCTGGCCGGTCTCCTCCTGCATCTCCTCCTGGAGGAAGTTGACCGCCTCGGTCAGCGCCACCGGCGGCGCGCCGTCGGTGTTGCCGGTCTTGAGGGAGATGTTGATGACGTCCTTCAGGCGCTTGGGCGTCAGGCCGATCGAGTCGAGGAGGGCGCGCCCCTTGCGGGTGATCACCGAGTTGTCGATGCCGAAGGGGCAGTAGGTCGCGCACCGGCGGCAGCCGGAGCAGGAGTAGAAGTGGTCGACCCAGGCGGGCAGGTCCTCCTCGCGCAGGTCCGCGGCGCCGACCAGCGGCCCGAGGAGCTTGCCCGCGACCGTGTGGTGCTTCTTGTAGATGCGGCGGATGACGTCGGAGCGGAAGGCCGGGTTGTACTTCTGCTCGGGCCGGCCGAAGTAGATGGGGCACACCTCGGCGCAGGTGCCGCACTTGGCGCAGGTCTCCATGTAGAGCTTGAGCGCCTTGACGCTGTCGCACGCCTGGATCGATTTCAGAACCGCTTCGCGGTGGGACATGGCTACCTCCTGTGCATCAGCGCCTGGGTGAAGAAGATCCCGCCGAAGTGGAGGATCTTGGAGAAGGGGATGAACATGACGAGCACCAGGGCGAGCGCCAGGTGCGTGAGGAAGACGGGGTTCTTGGGAACCACCGGCTTGAAGGCCAGCAGCGACGCGGCCCAGACGCGCGTCTCGTTGAGCTCGAAGTGGGTCCCGAAGCGCATGACGTCGCCGGTGACGATGATGGCCACGAGCAGCAGCAGCGCGAAGTAGTCGGCGAAGACGGAGATCTCGCGCGCCCGCTGCACCGCCAGGCGGCGCCCGATCAGGAGCACGGCGGTCGCGGCCATCACGATCCCGGCGGCGCCGCCCAGGGTCGACGACATCCAGGTGATGCCGGCGGCGGAGACTCCCAGCCCCAGCAGCAGGCGGTCGAGCAGGCCGGAGAAGACGCGGCAGTGGCCGACGAACACCAGGGCCAGGCTGGCGTGGAAGACCCACGAGAAGGTCCACAGCACCCGATCACCCTTGAACAGCCCCGGGAAGAAGAGGACCTCGCCGACGATGTTCTTCAGCATCGACCCTTCGGGCCACGGGTACAGGGTGACCTTGGCGGGTTGCGGGGTCTTGAACCAGACGTAGAAGCGGTAGGCCAGGCCCACGACGAAGACCAGCAGCGCCAGGTAGGGGAGCACGCCCCCGAGCAGGAATGTGTAGGTATTCACGTCCAGTCTCCTTTCTCCGGTCGACTACAGACAGCCGCTCGGCCGCGGCAGGCCCGCCAACCGGTAGGCCCCGCGGGCGATCCCGCAGGGGAAGAGCGCGCAGATGCGCCTGGCCGAGAGCCCGGTGGCGCGGCCGATCTTCACCACCGGCGGTCCGTCCCCGTGCGCGAGGTAGTACTCGCGCACGAACTCGATGATCCGCCAGTGGTCCGGGGTGAGGGGGCCGAGCTCGTTCAGCTCGGCCAGGCGGCGGGCGACCGCGCGGCTCCAGTCGTCGTGGTCCTTGAGGAACCCGTCGGGGTCGAGCTGGCTCCGGTGGAGCCGCGCGCTGCTGGGGCGGTCCTGCGCTTGTGCGTCCATCTGCGTCCTCCCAGTGCGGGAGCGAACGCAGAACATCACCGTCACGCCGCTCCCGGTCCCTTGCCGAGGCGCGCGCTGCCTTGACGTGCTCGATCCTGGCTCGTACAGTGGGGAGTGCGGGACAGCTTCGGTTAGCCCGCGTGGTCCGACGGGGCGGTCGTGATGGGCTTTCCCCGTCGGGCCTCTTCTCTTCCCCGCCGCGCCGCCAATCGCCGGCGGCCTCCGGTCGGGGAGCGCACTCCGCTACTGGACTTCACCTGGAATCCACTACGGTGATGTCCGCGTCACCTCCGCGTCGCAAGGGCCCGGGTCTTCCGTTCCCCGGGCAGTCCGAATCCACGGCGGGCGCCGGCCGGCGCCGCGTGGCTGAAACACCTCGTCGTCATCCGCGCTCCCCGTCGGCGTCGGCGTCGCCGCTGATTCCGTCGAGGCACTCGGCGATGTCGTCGATCCCGAAGGGCTTCTCGATGCGCGCGAAGACGGCGCGATCACACTCGCGCGGGAACTCGCCGGCCCGCGCGGCGAGGATGATCCGCACCAGGGGCAGGCGCGGGTCCTCGAGCAGGTGAGCGCAGATGTCCTGCGTCCGCTGCTCCCCGAGCGAGCAGTCCAGGAGCACGTAGTCGGGCCGGAAGGAGTCCACCAGCGCCGAGCAGTGGTACTCGCAGTGAGTGGTCTCGAGGTTGAAGCTGGCCCGGGCCGCCTCGCGCTTGAGCAGCGCCGTGAGGATCTGGTTGTCGCTCACCACGAGCACGTTGGTGTCCTGCTCGTGGACCTTGCGGTAGTAGTCGCAGTCCTCGCAGGTGCCCTTGCAGAAGATGCGCTGGTGGCCGGTCGCCGCGGCCAGCTTGATCACCTCGTAGCAGCGCTGGGCGCGGGTACGGTACACGACGCACTCGACGCAGCCGGGGAGCGGGTGGCCGTCCCGCGCGTTGTACTCCCAGCAGTACTGGAAGTGGCGGCGTCCGGCCGGACTCGCGGGCGCGCTGACCGCGCGTGCCGGCCCGAGGCTCAGGCCGCCCACGTCGTCCTCGCGGATCCGGAAGTGACCACCGCCGGTGCGCCGGGCGGGGAGGCGCCCGCTCTTGATCCACTTCAGGATCGTATCAGGGGTGACCGCGCAGAGGCGGGCGGCTTCGCCGGTGGAGAGGTATTTGTCGCTCATGGAATCGGCGTTTAATGGGTTTTCCTGCTGCATGCTACGTGCAGGCATCATTGGATGTCAACTGAAAACCGATGGAGTTTGTGTAGAATAGTCCGTGAATACAAGTAACTAATGGTAATCCCTCTGGTTACTGACCGATCATCGGTCTGTATGCCGGAGCAGGTGTTTTCTGGTATGGTTGTCGGTGCCAGTCACCACCCTGCAGGAGGCCCCGTGGGCTCGCTCGACATCGACGCCAGGCGCTACACCCTCGACGACGCGGGCTACCTCGACCCGCCGACACAGTGGGACGAGGCCTTCGCCGTCGACATGGCGCGGAAGGTCGGTATCACCGGTGGGCTCACCGAGGAGCACTGGCGGGTGATCCGCTACCTGCGGCGCAAGCTCGTCCAGGAGGCCGTGGTGCCCTACTTCGTGGTGGCGTGCATGGAGACCGGGCTCCGCATCCACCAGTTCCGCGCGCTCTTCCCGACGGGGTACCACCGAGGTGCGTGCCGCATCGCGGGCCTCAGTCAGGAAGTCATCGAGTCGACGAACCTCACCCTGGCCTATGAGCTCGATCCCATGGTCTGGTCGAAGTACGTGGTCTCACCCGGTGGTTTCCTCGAGCGCTTCGAGGCCTGGGACGAGGGCTTCGCGCTCCAGGTGGCGCGCGAGTGGGGCTTCGACGCGCTGACCGATCCGCACCTGCGCCTGGTGCGCTTCGTGCGGAGCTCCTACATCGCCCGCGGGGTCGCGCCCGGCGTCCACGAGGCGTGCCGCACCTGCGGCCTCTCCCTCGACGATCTCGCCGCCCTCTTCCCGGATGGCTACCGCCGCGGCGCCTGTCGCATGGCCGGGCTCCCGCCCACCGCCTAGCCACCGCTGGCCCCGCCGCGGCCGGGCTTTCCTCCAGCCCTTCCCGGCACGTGACTCTGGAGGTGAACCCCTCCCAGAGGTGTGCGTGCATTTTTTTCTTATGCAGGGTCTTGATTGCGATTTTCCGTGGGCGTAGTATCCCAGTGTCTCCCGCAGGTGGGCGGGGAGGGTCTGCGGCGGGCGAGGCGGCCTCCGAGGAGACGGAGGGACCATGCTCCTGTACCTCGTTCCGTTCGCCGCGGTCGCCATCTTCCTGGTCGCGGTCGTCGCCCGCCTGGTGCGGATCTACTCGCTGCCGGTGCACCTGCGCTGGGAGCTCTACCCGGTGGCCCACGAGCAGAACGCCGCCTACGGCGGCTCGTTCTTCGAGCACGTCGACTGGTGGCAGCAGCCGCGCGCGAAGCGCCACGTGGGCGAGCTGAAGGTGATGGTCCCCGAGATCCTCTTCCTCGTCGGGGTACGCGAGCACAACCGGCCGCTGTGGGCGCGGACCTTCCCGTTCCATTTCGGGCTCTACCTCTCCGCCGGCCTGATCGCGCTCCTGCTGCTCGGCGGCGTCCTGCAAGCGGCCGGGGTCACGGTGGCCGGCTCGGCCGGCTTCCCCGGCGCCGCCGTCCACTGGCTGACCGTCGTGTTCGCCTACGCCGGGACGGGCCTCTGCCTCATCGGCGCTCTGGCCCTGCTCCTGCGCCGGCTGAGCGACCCGGTGTTGCGCACCCACAGCGCGCCGGCCGACCTGTGGAACCTGGTCGCGTTCGTGGCCACCGGCGGCCTCGCGCTCCTCGCCTTTCTCGTCTGCGACCGCGACCTGGCGCTGCTGCGCGGGTTCACGCAGCGGGTGGTCACGTTCCGGCTGGGCGGTGAGGTGCCGACGCTGCTCGCCATCGCCATCGTAGCGGCCTCGGCCATGGTGGCCTACGTGCCGACCACGCACATGGCCCACTTCTTCACCAAGTGGTTCATGTACCACGACGTCCGCTGGAACGACGAGGTCAACACCGTCGGCTCGAAGCTCGAGAAGAAGATCCAGGCGCAGCTCGCCTACAAGGTGGACTGGGCGGCCCCGCACATCCAGGGCGGCGGCACCAAGACCTGGGTGGACGTCGCCACCGAGGAGGTCGCCAAGAGATGAGCCAGCCCATCCCGTTCTCCGACGTCGGCCGGCCCTCGGCGCAGCTCGGGCACCTCGACGACCGCGATCTCGTGCCGCTGCCACGCCCCTACGACACCTGGGCAGAGAAGCCCCTCCCACCGCTCTCGGCCAAGGCGCGCGAGACCTACGAGTGCTCTCTCGACGACACCTGCGCCGTGTCGTTTCCCCGGCCGAAGAGCAAGTCCGAGGAAGACGAGCTGGTGCGGAAGTTCCTCTCCGGGCTCGCCAAGCTCTTCACCAGCAACAACAACTGGACCTTCCTGCAACCGCTGGTCCTGTCGATGGACCACTGCGCCAAGTGCCAGACCTGCGCCGAGGCCTGCCACATCTACGAGGAGAGTGGCCGCAACGAGCTGTACCGGCCGACCTTCCGCTCCGAGGTGCTGCGGCGGCTGTACTTCAAGCACCGCAGCGGCGGCAGCCTGCTGTCGGCCTGGCACCACGGCGACATCGACATCGACTGGACCACGGTGGCCCGGCTGCTGGAGCTGGCCTACCGCTGCAACCTGTGCCGGCGCTGCGCCCAGACCTGCCCGGTCGGCGTGGACAACGGGCTCATCGCCCACGAGATCCGCAAGCTCTTCAGCGCGGAGCTGGGCATCGCGGCCAAGGAGATCCACGAGAAGGGCTCGATGCTGCAGCTCAAGGTCGGGTCGTCCACCGGCATGAACGCCATCGTCGTCAAGGACAACATCGAGTTCATCGACGAGGACATGACGGAGAAGACCGGCGTCAAGGTGCAGACGCACTGGGACGTCGAGGGCGCCGACGTGCTGCTGATGCACAACGCCGGCGAGATCCTCGCGTGGCCGGAGAACCCGGGCGCCTTCGCCGTGATCCTCGAAGCGGCCGGCATCTCGTGGACGCTGTCGTCGGACCTGGCCGCCTACGACGCCATCAACTACGGCCTCTGGTACGACGATGCGCAGTTCGCCCGAGTGGCCCTGCTCCACGCGCAGGCGGCGAAGAAGCTCGGGGTCAAGAAGATCGTCATCGGCGAGTGCGGCCACGCCCACAAGGCCATGATGGTGATCGCCGACCGGGTGCTCACCGGGGACCTCAACATCCCGCGCGAGAGCGCCATGGTGCTCCTCGACGACCTCGTGGCGAGCGGGCGGCTGAAGCTCGACCCGTCGCGCAACGACTTCCCCGTGACGCTGCACGACCCCTGCAACCTGGTCCGCCTCATGGGCGTGGTCGAGCCGCAGCGCCGGGTCGTGCGGAAGATCGCGCCGCAGTTCCGCGAGATGGAGCCGCACGGGGTGCACAACTACTGCTGCGGGGGCGGGTCGGGCTTCGCCATCATGTCGGGACACAACTTCGCCGAGTGGCGCCTCCGCGCCGCCTCGCGCAAGAAGTTCCGCCAGATCCTCGAGGCCTTCCGCGACGACGTTGACCCCACGCACCCCAAGTACGTGTGCGCGCCCTGCTCGAACTGCAAGGGCGCCATCCGCGACCTCCTCGCGCACTACGAGGCCGGCCCCAAGGCCGGGATCTACTACGGCGGCCTCGTCGAGCTCATCGTCAACGCCATGGTCGACGTCAAGCCCGGCTTCTTGAGCTTCGGCGAGCCATGAGAGGAGCAGCCATGACCGCAACGCGCCGCCCCACCATCCTCGTCGTCGATGACGAAGAGGACGTCGTCACGTTCCTCACCACCCTGCTCGCGGACAATGGCTACGCCACCATCACCGCGCGCGACGGCGCCGAGGCGCTCGCTCGGGTCCGCGCCGACCACCCCGACCTGGTGACCCTCGACATCACCATGCCCTCACAGTCCGGCGTGCGGACCTACCGGGAGCTCAAGGCCGACCCGGTGCTGGCACGAATCCCGGTGATCATCGTCACTGGAATAGACAAGGAATTCGAACAGTTCATCTCCACCCGCCACCAGGTTCCGCCTCCCGAGGGCTACATCTCAAAGCCTATCGACAAGGACCGCCTGCTCGCGCTCGTACAGACCCTGCTGTCGACCACCGGTCCATAGCGAGGCGCCCCACGAAAGGGGTTGACACGGGGGATGCATATAGCGAATATGCACCCTGGGACCCCGTGAGCGAGCGGTGCGCAGCAGCAGCCGTCCCGGGCGGGGCCCCGGCAGTGGGACCGCACGGTCGGACCGGAGCCGAGCGATGAACGGGTACAGCGGGGGTCGGGAGATTCTCACTGTCGTCGCGTTCGGCCCGCTGGTCTTCTTCGTTTCCTACCTCGTCTTCCACCCTCCGGCCGGCCTGAGCCGGTTCCTCACCGGGCACGTGGCGCTCAACGTGGCCGCGACCATCGCGTCCGCCGCCGTGGTCGCCTACGGCTGCCGCCGGGTGGTCCAGGCGCTGCTGCGGCTGTGCGGCTTCCGGTAGGCAGGACGCCGGGGCAGGGGGCTGGTCAACCTCGATCCGGGCAACGTGGTGGGCCTCGTCGCGCTCGGCCTGATCGGGGGCATCCTCGGCGGGTTCGTGGGCGGGGGCGGCGCCTTCGTCATGGTGCCCGGCATGATGTCCCTGGGCGGCGAAGGTCTGGCCAGCGTCGGCTCGAACCTCCTGCACCGGCTGGGCCGCATGACCACCAGCGCGCGGCGGCGCGCGGCTCTGCGCCGCGTCGACTGGAAACTGCTGGTCCTGCTCGCCATCCCCAGCGTCGCCGGCGTCGAGGTCGGCCGCCTGGCGAGCGCCGTCCTCCGCGCGCGCCTCGGCCCCGCCGCCGCCGACCTGTACATCAGCGTGGTCGTCATCGTGGTGCTCGCGGCGGTGGCGCGCATGCTGGTGCGAGACCTCCTCTCCAGCCGCCGCCGCCCGCCCGCGGCCAGCCGGCTGTCGCTCAAGGGCGTCATGCAGCACCTGCGGCCCCTGCATGTCCCTCCGGTCATCCGCTTCCCGGTCTCGAGCGTCGTCGTCTCGCTCTGGTTGGTGCTCGGCATCGGCTTCGCCGCGGGCTGGTTCGGCGGCACCATCGCCCTGGGCGGGTTCCTCACCGTCCCCGCCATGATCTACCTGCTCGGGGCGCCCGCCTCGGCCGCCATCGCGACCGATCTGGCGCTCGTGCTCATCATCGGCGTCTACGGCACCGTCTCGTTCGCTGCCCGGGGTCACGTGGACCTGCGCGCGACCCTCCTGCTCTACTTCGGCTCCATCGTGGGCTTCCAGCTCGGCATGCTCGGCACCCGCCTGGTGCGGGAGGTCCCGGTGCGCGTCGTCACGTGCGTGGTGATCGGCCTCGTGGTGGTGAGTCGCCTGCTGGCGCTGCCCCTGGTGGGCGCGGCGGGCGGCTGGTTCGCGCTCGGTGGCGGCACCCGGACGGCGCTGCACGTCGCCAGCCTCGTGGCGCTGTTCGCTGGCGGCGCGCTCTTGGTGGTCATGGTGGTCGGCGCCGTGGTGCGGGCCGTCTGGGACGGGGCGGCCCACGACGCGTATGGCGCCGTCGGCGGGGAGGAGGACTAGTGCTCGAGTGGCTCTACGGGCGCACCCGGGGACGGCAGCCCCGCGAGCCGGCCGGGGAGCGCTTGGCCCGCCGCTACGCCCAGCTGCGGGAGGCCCTCGCCGCCAACAACGACGCGCTCGAGCTCATCACCGAGCTGGAGAATGACCTGCTGCTGCTGCCCATCCGCGACCCGCAGGTCCGTGACCGCGTGGAGCGGCTGCTGGTGCGCTGCAGCGACCTGGTGGGCGCGCTCGATCGGCTGTCGGGGAGCCGCTTCGGCGACCTCGCGACCGTGCTCGGCGCGATCCGCCACGAGGTCGGGGGCCTGCTCGCAGGCGCGGCGGCCGCGGAGACCGGCGCGGTCTCCTGCGCCCTCACCGAGGTGGGCGACGGAGACGCAGGCCTCGTCGGCTGCAAGGCGGCCAACCTGGCGCGTCTGCAGGTCTCGGGCTTCCCCGTCCCCGAGGGGTTCGTCCTCACCACCGTCGCCTACCATCAGCTCGCGAGCGGGAGCGGCCTCAACGAGCGCCTGCGCCGGGTGCTGCGCCGCCTCGACGTCACCGACCTCGAGGCCCTCGACCAGGTCGCCCGGGACCTCCGCGAGCTCGTCCTGGCCGCGCCGCTCCCGGCGCCGATCGAGGCCTCGATCCGGGCCCAGCTGCGTCGCCTCATGTGCCGCGCGAGCGAGCCCTTCGCGGTGCGGTCGAGCGCTGCCGGTGAGGACGGCGTCCTCACTTTCGCCGGCCAGTTCGACAGCCGCATCAACGTGCCGCAGGAGCAGCTGGTCCAGGCCTACCGCGAGGTCTGCGCCAGCCGGTTCAACGCGCGCGCCATCGCGTATCGCCAGAGCATCGGCGTGGCCGAGATCGACGGGCCGATGGCGGTGCTGTTCCTGCGCATGGTCGATGCGCGCAGCTCGGGCGTCATCTACACGCGTGACCCGTCTGACCCGCGCGCCGACGCGGTGCTGGTGACGTCCGCGTGGGGCGCCGGGTTCACGGGGGCGTCAGCCGGCGACCGCTTCCTGCTCGCCCGCCAGCGCCGGCACCCGGTCGTGACCCGTCAGGTCGGTCTCAAGAGCTCCCAGACGGTGCTCATGCCGGCCGGCGGTACCCGTGAGGAGGCAGTGCCCACGACGCTGGCGGCGGCGCCCAGCGTCGCCGATGGCGAGCTGGAGGAGCTCGCCGCCCTGGCGCTCCGACTCGAACGGATCTTCGGCACCCCCCAGGACGTGGAGTGGGCCATCGATCGCGCCGGGCAGCTCTGGGTGCTCCAGGCACGGCCGCTCCGGCTCAGCCCGGACCGCGCCCGCGTCCAGCGTGCGCCCCGGGTCGCGCCCCTGTTGACGGGGGGGATCACCATCTACCCGGGCCGGGTGTCGGGCCCGGTCCACGTGGCCGACAGCGCCCGCGACCTGGCCCACGTGCCCGCCGGCGCCGTGGCGGTGTTGCGCCACACGTGCCCCGAGTGCGTGAAGTTCCTGCCGCGCATCGGCGGGCTCGTCGTGGACTTCGGCAACCCGGCCGGCCACGCCGCGGCGCTGATCCGGGAGTTCCACGTGCCGGCCCTGTTCGAAGCCGGAGAGGCCACCCTCCGGCTGGCGCCGGGGACGATGGTGAGCCTCGATGCGGCCGCCCGCCGCGTGTACCCCGGCCAGCTCTTTGCCACCGAGGGGGGCGACCGCCAGCACCTGCGCCACTCGCGCGCGCCCCACCCCTTGGGCGAGCGGATCACCGCCCTCCGGTTGCTCAACCCCAAGGCGTGGAGCTTCCGCCCGGCCAGCTGTCGCTCGGTGCACGACATCGTGCGCTTCGCGCACGAGAAGGTCATCGAGACGGTCTTCTCCCTCGTCGACGACGAGTTCGCGGAGGTCGACTCCGGCATCAAGCTGCTCGAGTCGCAGGTGCCCATCGACCTCCACGTGCTCGACCTCGGCGGCGGCCTCGTCCCCGAGGCCCGGGACGCCTCCCGCGTCCGCCCGGACCAGATCTGCTCGATCCCGTTTCGGGCGCTGTGGCACGGCATGAGCCACCCCGAGGTCTCGTGGGCGGGGCGCGAGTACGTCAGCCTCTCCGGCTTCGCCTCGGTGGTCGCCCGGGCCATGACCGACCGCGCCACCGAGAGCCGCGAGCTCGGCGCTCGCAGCTACGTCGCCATCGGCGCGGACTACGTCAACCTCAACTCCCGCCTGGCCTACCACTACGCCATGATCGACGCCTGCGTCGGCGGACACCAGGGCTCCAACTTCGTCAACTTCCGGTTCAAGGGCGGTGGTGCGGATCCCTACCGCAAGAACCTGCGCGCGCGCTTCATCGAGGAGTGCCTGCGCCAGTGGGGCTACTCGGTCGACGTGCGGCAGGACCTCGTGAACGCGTGGCTCAAGCGCTACCCCCGCGCCGCCACGGAGGAGCGGTTGGACGTGGTCGGTCGCCTCATGGCGTGCTCGCGCCAGCTCGACATGTTCATGGCCAGCGAGGCGACCATGCGCTGGTACGTCGCCCAGTTCATGAGCGGCAACTACCGCTTCCGCGTCACCGACGACGCGCCCGCCGAGGTCGCGGTTCGGGGCGCCGCACAGGCCAGGAGGGACCGATGATCTTCGGCATGAGCATCTTCACGGCCCTCGTGGCGTTCGCCGGCCTCGGGCTGCTCGTCGGCTTCATGGCGGGGCTGTTCGGCGTGGGGGGCGGGTTCCTCCTGACCCCGCTGCTGAACATCGTCTTCGGCATCCCCTACAACATCGCGGTGGGGTCGGACCTGGCGCAGATGCTCGGCATGTCGACCGCCGCGACCATGCGGCACGGGCGCATCGGCAACATCGACTACAAGCTCGGCTTCCTCATGATCGTGGGCACCGCCACGGGCATCGAGGTGGGCGCCACGATCCTGGAGCTCCTCAAGAAGGCGGGCGACGTCACCATCAACCACGCCCGCGTCCCGGTGATGACCCTGGTGATGAGCCTCATCTACATGGCGCTGCTGCTGTGGATCGGGACCATGGTGCTGCGGGAGTCGCGCAAGGCCCTCGCGGCGGTGCGCGCCGGCGGCGAGGACGTCATCGAGAAGACCTGGCTCGTGGAGCGGCTCTCGTCTCTCCGCCTGTGGCCGATGATCTCCTTGCCGCGCTCCGGCATCGCCGCGATCTCCCTGTGGGTCATCCTCGGCGTCGGCTTCGCCACCGGGGTCCTGGCGGGCCTCCTGGGGGTCGGGGGCGGCTTCATCCGCATGCCGGCCCTCATCTACATCATCGGCTGTCCCACGGCGGTGGCCGTGGGCACCGACCTGTTCGAGATCATGTTCTCGTCGGCGTACGGCGCGTTCACTCACGGCCTGAAGGGGAACGTCAACCTGGTCGTGGTGCTGGGGCTGCTGGTGGGCTCGACCATCGGCTCGCAGATCGGCGCCTCGCTGACGCGACGCCTTGGCGGGCCGCGCCTGCGCATGGCGTTCTCGCTCATCGCGTACGTCGCGGTCGTGATGGTGGCGGTGAAGCTCGTGGTCAAGATCGCACACGGTGGGGGTTAGCATGTCGTTCCTCGACTGGCTGAGCGCGCTGGCGCAGGACGCGGATCCCGTGAAGCCGGGGTTCCAGGCGCAGGGGCTCTACTTGCTGGTTTGCGTGACGGGCCCGGTGCTGTTCGGGGGGTTGGTGGCGCTGACCCTGACCGGCCTCGAGCGCCTGTTCGGCATCAGGCTCTCGTCGAAGGGTGGTCACTAGGCGGGATGGGGCCCAGGCGCGGCGGGGGCGGGAGAAGGGGCGGTGAACGATGATAATCACGATTTCGCGCGGGTCGTTCAGCGGCGGCACGGTGCTCGCGGAGTGCGTGGCCGAGCAGCTCGGCTACCGGCTCGTGAGCCGCGAGATCCTGGCTGCGGCCGCGGCCCGCTACGGCGTCACCGAGGAGAAGCTGGCGCAGGCGCTCGAGCGCGCCCCCGGGCTGTGGGAGCGGCTGGGGCGCGACCGGCAGCTCTACGTCGTCTACATCCAGGCCGCGCTGTGCGAGTTCCTCCAGGAGGACAACGTCGTCTACCACGGCCACGCCGGGCACCTGCTCCTGCGGGGGATCACCCACGTGCTCCGCGTGCGGCTCATCGCTCCCATGGACTATCGCATCGGCGCGGCGATGGCGTCGCTGCGCTGCGGTCGCGAGGAGGCCGAGGCCCACGTGCGCCGCGTCGACGAGGAGCGGGCGCGGTGGACGCGGTTCCTCTACGACATCGACTGGAACTCGCCGCTCCTCTACGACCTGGTGATCAACCTCGAGGGGATGAGCGTGGAGACCGCCTGCGGGGTCGTCCGCGCAACCGCGTCCCAGCCCGAGTTCCAGCCGACCGTGGCCTCGCGCAAGGCGCTGCGCGACCTGACCCTGGCGTGCCGCGTCCGCGCCGCGCTGGCCCGGAACGAGGCGACCGCGCGGCTCGAGGTCGAGGTGGCCGCCGATGACGGCGTGGTGACCCTGCAGGGGAACCTGCGCGACGAGGAGCAGGCCACGACGGTGCAGACGATCGTGGGGCAGGTGTCGGGCGTGGCGGCGGTCCGTCCGGATCGGCTGGGGCGCTGGAGATTCCAGCCCTGAGGGACCGGCGGCGACGCCGCGCCGGACCGCCTACCGCAGGGTGCCCTGGTACTGGGCGGTGAGCTGGCGACCGCGGACGTCGGGCGGGGTGTAGTCGGGCAGCAGCATGGGCGCGATGCGCTCGGCGCCGACGCCGGCGCTGGCGAGCTCCTGGTGGTAGCGGCGCACGTGGTCGAGCGTGAGCGCGCCGGGCCGGGCCGCCTGCTTCGCGTACGCGCCGGCGTTCTCCCCGGCGATGCGGCCGAAGACGATGATGTCGAGGAGCGAGTTGCCCATGAGCCGGTTGGCGCCGTGCACCCCGCCGCCCACCTCGCCGGCGACGTACAGCCCGGGCACCTTGGTGGTGCACTCGGACGTGTACTCCAGGCCGCCATTCTGGTAGTGCAGCGTCGGGAAGATCAGCATCGGCTCCTGGCTGATGTCGATGCCGAAGCGCTTGAGCAGGATGTACTTGCCGGGGAACTCGCGCTTGACCGTGCCCTCGCCCGCCAGCAGCTCGATCATGGGCGAATCGAGCCAGATGCCGGCCTTGCCCGACGGCGTCGGCACCCCCTTCCCCTTGACCGAGCACTCGCGGATGATGGCCGCCGCCTCGACGTCGCGCGGCTCGCGCTCGTTGACGAACTGCTCGCCGTCCACGTTGCACAGGTTGGCACCCGAGCCGCGGAACTTCTCCGTGATCAGGATCCCCTCGGCCTGCTCGGGGAAGACGATTCCGGTCGGGTGGTACTGCACCGTGTGCAGGAAGCAGATGGGCACGCCGGCGCGGTAGCCGAGGACGACGCCGTCGGCGGTGGCACCATAGTGGTTGGTGGTCATGAAGCCCTGGATGTGCAGGCGGCCGCACACGCCGGTGGCGAGGATGACCGCCTTGGCCCTGACCAGGAAGTACTCCTCGGTCTCCAGGTTGTAGAGCACCGCGCCGACGCAGTGGCCGCGCTCGTCCAGGACCAGCTCCACGGCCGGCGAGAACTCGAGGAGCGTGATGTCCCGCCCGCGGTTGCGCGCCTCGTCACGGATGGTGCGCATGATCTCGGCGCCGGTGATGTCGGCGGCGTAGTGCATGCGCTTGCGCGAGGTACCGCCGCCGTGGATGGTGGCGAGGCGCCCCGCGGGGGACTTGGTGAAGTTGCAGCCGAGCGCTTCGAGCCAGGCGATGGCCGACGGCGCCTGCGTGACCAGCGTGTGGACGAGCTCGGGCTCGTTCGTGAAATGGCCGCCGCCCATCACGTCGAGGTAGTGGAAGTAGGGGGAGTCCTTCTCCCCCTTGGTGGCGGCCTGGATGCCGCCCTCGGCCATCATGGTGTTGGCGTCGCCGTGGCGCAGCTTGGTGGCGACGACCACGCTGGCGCCCTGCTCCTGGGCCAGCAGCGCGGCCGAGGTTCCGGCGCCGCCGCCGCCGATGATGAGGACGTCGGTCTCGAGCGCCACGCGCGCGAGATCGAGGCGGTCGGGATCGACGCGGCTCCGCGCCTCGAGCAGGTCCACGATCTCGTGGGCCACCCGATACCCCTTCGAGGGTCCGACCCGCACCTCGCGCCGCCCCTCCTCCCTGAAGTCGGGGTGGTGGTTCAGCATCTCCTTGCGCTGGTCGAGCGAGAGGAAGGGGAAGTGCCAGCCCGACTGCTTCTGCGCGACGCGCTGGGCCCGGGTGGCCGCGACCTGCTTCATGAGATCCTTGAGCTGCTGCGGGTACGGCATCGTTCACCTCGCTCCGAATGACCAGGGCTACAGCCCCACCGTCGCCTGCGGGCGCCACTCCTCGCCCGTCATCTCCGGCTCCAGCTCGCGCTGCTCGTACAGCGTGCGCAGCCGGTCCTTGTCGGCCCGCCGGAGATCGGCGAGCGCGTCGCCGAAACGCCCCGTCTGGATCGCGGCCAGCATGTCGGCGAGGTGCTGGGCCCGGGGCTTCAGCTTGCCACCCGCGAGCCGCCGCGCGACCTGGGCGATGTGGTACTGGGGCAGCTCGCCCATGCAGCGGCTGGCACAGAGCCCGCACTGGATGCAGTCGAAGGACTGCTCCGCGGCCTGGAGGATGTCGCCGCGCTTGAGGGCGGCGACGTAGTCCATCACCTGCACCTCCATCGGGCAGATCTTGGTGCAGGCGTTGCAGGCGACGCAGCGGAACAGCTCCGGGTAGAGGGCGAACACGGCCGCGGCCGCCGCCTCGGTCGTGGCGTAGTCGTAGACCTGGCGCAGCGCGGGGTAGAAGGGGAGCTGCGCCAGGTACATGTCCGGCTCGACCACCGTCTGGCAGGCGAGGCCGGAGCGGATGTGGTAGTCGCCGGCCTTGCGGTACACCGCGGAGCACGCGCCGCACACGCCGCCGCGGCAGCCGCAGCCGCGGAGGAACTTGTAGCCAGTGTGCTCCATGGCCTTCATGATGGTGAAGGTCTCGGGGACCTCGTAGCGCTTTCCCATGATGAAGATGGGGACCAGGTTCTCGACCGTCGCGTTCGTGCTCATGGCATCCTCGTCTCGGCTGGCCGCGCCCCTCGCCGGAACCCCTAGGTCGCGGCCGCGATGGCGCCGCGCTCGGCGAGCAGCCGGCGGCACCCGGGCGGGCTCAGATCCAGGCGCAGCGCCTCGGGGGCGCACCCGAGGGCGAGCGCCAGCAGCTGGGTGAAGTAGTAGACGGGCAGCTCGGGGAGGTCCCCGTGACGATCACGGAGGTCCGGCTGCCGCGCGCCCAGGTTGTAGTCGCACAGCGGGCAGCTCGTCACCAGGGCCTGGGCACCGCGCCTCGTGGCCGAGCGCAGGATGGCCGCGCTGGCGTCGAGGGCCATCGCCTCGTGACCGAGGATCTGGTAGGCGCCGCAGCAGTCGGTCATGGCCGGGAAGTCGACCGTTTCGGCGCCCAGGGCCGCCAGCAGCCGGTGCAGCAGCGTGGGGTGCTCCTCGATGGCGACGCGCTTCGGCCGGAGCAGCATGCACCCGTAGTAGGGCGCCACCTTGAGGCCGGTGAGCGGGCGCACGACCTTGGTGGCGAGGGCCTCGAAGCCGAGGTCGTCCCGCAGGAAGTCGAGCAGGTGGACGACCTTCACCTGGCCGGCGTAGTCCGGCTCCTCCTCCATGAAGAGGTTGATCGTCTTGCGCTTCTCCTCGTCCTCGGCCATGAGGCGGTTGGCGCGCGCGAGCGTGTTGTAGCAGGGCGCGCACAGGGTCAGCAGGCGGTCGGCGCCGCGCTCCGCGGCCCGGACGAGGTCGCGGACCGGAGCGACCTGATGCAGGAGGTCGTCCTCCGCCAGGCTCGCGACCGCGCCACAGCAGTTCCAGCGCGGCAGCTCCTCGACCACGAGGCCGAGCGCGCGCAGCGACGCCAGCGCCGCGGCTTCGAGGTTCTGCGCCGTGAGCTTGAGGGTGCAACCCGGGTAGTACGCAATTCGCATGAGCCGTTCCGTCCTCTGCTCCGCCGTCCGCCGCTACGGGGTGAGCCTGCGAAACGCCGCCACCATGGCGATCGGCGGAGCCGACGCCAGCACGGCGCGCGGCACGGCCCCGGGGGCGACGAAGTCGACGTTGCGGCGCAGCGTGAGCTGGCGGATCGCCTCCATCACCTTCGGGAGGTCGAGGCTCCGCGGGCAGCGCACCTCGCAGGCATGGCAGGCGGCGCAGCACCAGGCGGTCTCGAGCACGGCCGCGCGTTCGACGTGGCCCAGCTGCAGCAGGTGCATGATTCGTCTAGGCGGTACCGGAAGGGAGCCCGTCGCGAACATCGGGCACGCTCCGGAGCACTGCCCGCACTGCATGCAGCGGCCGACGTTCTGCCCGCTTATCTCATTGATCTTGTGGGCTGTTTCAGCAGCTGCGGCGGACCGGGTTCCCAGGAATTGCATCGCGTGCCTCTGCCATGGACCAACGATTCTGGGTCATCCTATGCGTGATCGGGGACTCGGTCAATAGTATGATGCATGTGGAGACTATGCATCTTGGCCACCAGGAGGCGAAGGGTGAAGGTCTTGGTGATCGTGAATGATGCTCCGTATGGCAGCGAGCGGGTCTTCAACGCGCTCCGCCTCGCCGACGTGCTCCTGCAGGTCGAGGAGGACCTCGAGCTGACCGTCTTCCTCCTCGGCGACGCCGTGCTGGGCGCCAAGGCCGGCCAGTCGACGCCGCCGGGCTACTACAACGTCGCCCGCATGCTGACGCCCATCATCCGGCGCGGCATGGTCCTGTGCTGCGAGACCTGCATGGCGGCGCGGGGCCTCAAGGTGGAGGAGCTCGTGGAGGGGTGCCGCCGGGCGCGTCTGGGCGAGCTGGGCACGCTCACGCTGGACGCAGACAAGGTGCTGACGTTCTAGCGGGGCGCGTGACGCGCGGTCCGGCGACCGTGTCACGCGGTCCGGCATCCGTTGACAGCGATACCCGCTCATGGGAGCCTCCCCACGGTCAGCACGTTCCATGCCGCGCCCACTCGAGACGCCTGCGCCGCGGGCCGCCGATTCCGAGGCGGCCCGCCCCTACCTCTCCGGGCGGAGCTATGGACGGCTGCGGCGCACCGTCGTCCTGGCCACGGCGGCGGTGTCCATCCTCCCGCTCGTGATCATCTCGTTCCTGTACCACGACCAGTACGAGCGCTCGCTCCGCGCCGAGACCATCGACGGGCTCGCGCGGCAGGTGACCAACAGCAAGCGGACGCTGGAGTTCTTCCTCACCGAGCGCCGCTCGGCCCTGAGCTTCATCGTCCGCGACCACTCCTTCGCCGAGCTGTGCGACCTCGAGGCCCTGCCGCGCATCATGCGGTCCATGAACGAGGCGTTCGCGCCCGGCTCGTTCGCCGACCTCGGCCTCGTCGACGCCGGCGGCCGTCAGCTCTGCTACTCCGGCCCCTACGACCTGAAGGGGCGCGACTACCACGACCAGGACTGGTTCTACCGGGTGACGCGCCGGGGTGTCTTCATCAGCGACGTCTTCCTCGGCTACCGCAACAACCCGCACTTCGCCATCGCCACCAGGCACGAGCGGGACCGGAGCGGGTACTACATCCTGCGGGCCACGATCAACGCCGACGTGCTCGCCGAGCAGCTCCTGACCGGCGGGCTCGCGCCCCACGACGACGTCTTCGTGGTCAACCGCGACGGCGTGCTGCAGGCGCCATCGCGCCGCTATGGGGCCGTGCTCCGGACCGTGCCCCTGAAGATCCCGTACGCCACCGCGGAGGTCCAGGTGCTGGAGCTCGAGGACGAGCGCCACCAGCCTATCGTTCTCGGCATCGCCCAGATCGCCGACTCCCCCTTCATCCTGGTGTCGATCCGGCCGCAGGTCCGGCTCAAGAGCGGGGGCCTCTCCCTCCCGCGGCTGCTCGCCTTCCTGCTGCTGAGCATCGCCGTCATCCTCGGCGTCATTCTGTGGGGGAGCCGGCAGTTCGTCTCCAACCTGCGCGCCGAGAACCTGCGCCGGGCCGAGCTGATGCACAAGGTCGAGTACTCCAACAAGCTCGCCACCGTCGGCCGCCTCGCTGCCGGCGTCGCCCACGAGATCAACAACCCGCTCACCATCATCAACGAGAAGGCCGGCCTGCTGAAGGACCTCGTGAACCTCGAGGCGGAGTTCCCCCGCCGCGACAAGGTGCTCGGCATCGTCGATTCGGTCCTGGGCTCGGTGGCGCGCTGCCGCAAGGTCACGCACCGGCTGCTCGGCTTCGCCAAGCACATGGACGTGCAGAGCGAGACCATCGCCGTGGAGGAGCTGCTGCGGGAGGTGGTCGGGTTCCTGGGAAAGGAAGCCGAGTACCGCAACGTCACCATCACGGTGGAGGCCGAGCCGGGCGTGCCCAACGTCGAGAGCGACCGGGGCCAGCTCCAGCAGGTGTTCCTCAACATCCTCAACAACGCCGAGGCCGCGGTGAAGG
Organism: Deltaproteobacteria bacterium; assembly: GCA_016218785.1. Taxonomy (GTDB): domain Bacteria; phylum Myxococcota_A; class Polyangia; order JACRCY01; family JACRCY01; genus JACRCY01. The sequence continues at coordinate 5,109 of JACRCY010000033.1, read as the reverse complement.
ACGGCGGCCGTATCGACATCCGCGTGCACGCCGCCGACGAGCGGCGCGTCGCCGTGTCGATCACCGACGACGGCGTCGGCATCTCCGCAGACAACCTCGAGCGCATCTTCGAGCCCTTCTTCACCACCCAGGAGGGCGCGGGGACGGGCCTGGGGCTCTCGATCACCTACGGCATAGTGCAGAAGCTCGGCGGCGACATCACCGTCGAGAGCGAGATCGGCAAGGGCACCTGCTTCACCGTGCTGCTGCCGATCCGCAGGAAGGGGTGAGGGATGGCGGCGCTGCGGGTGCTCTTCGTGGACGACGAGGAGGAGCTGGTCTCGACGGTGGTCGAGCGCCTCGGGCTGCGCGGCATCGAGGCCACGGGCGCGACGAGCGGCCAGGAGGCCTTGACCCGAGTCGAGGAGCAGGCGTTCGACGTGGTGGTGCTGGACGTACGCATGCCCGGGCTGGGCGGCCTGGACGTGATCAAGCGGCTGAAGCAGTCGCACCCCGATCTCGAGGTGATCCTCCTCTCCGGTCACGGGGCGAAGGAGGACGTCGAGGTCGGCCTCCGCCTCGGGGCCTTCGACTACCTGCAGAAGCCGGTCGACCTCGAGGACCTCATCGAGATCCTCAAGCGCGCCGCGGCCCGGGAATGAGCGCGGCCGACGCGGGCGCCCCCGGGGAGCGCGGGCCCGGCGCCGCCCCGACCGCGCGGGAGGAGGTCATTGATGTCGACTGACCGTGTGCTCCTGGTGGACGACGAGGTGGAGTTCGTCGAGACCCTGGCCGAGCGGCTGCGCGCCCGCGGCCTGGAGGTCGAGGTGGCCCTGACCGGCATGGACGGCGTCGCGAAGGCCCAGACCGCCAGGTTCGACGCGGTGGTGCTCGACTTCGCCATGCCCGGGATGGACGGCATCGCGACGCTCAAGGCCTTGCTCGCGGCGCATCCCGACCTCCAGATCATGCTCCTCACGGGACAGGCCACCATCAAGGCGGCCATCGACGCCACGCGGCTCGGCGCCGTGGACGTGCTCGAGAAGCCGATGGACATCAGCACCCTGATGGAGAAGATCCGCGCGGCGCGCGCGCGCCGCGTGGCGCTGACCGACGAGCGCGCCCGAAGGCAGGTGGAGGAGGTGCTGAAGTCGAAGGGGTGGTAGGGGCCGCCTTCGGGGCCGCCTTCGAACATGGGAACCCGCGGATGGTTCCCATGCCCGCCCGCGCTGGAACCCCCCGGGCGGAGCCCGTCGGGTTCCCACGCGATTACGGCGCCGGCACCACGGCGCGCAGCGGGCACGGCTCCGGCGCGTCCTCGCCGTGCGCCTCGGCGTAGATGACCTCCAGCGCGCGCGCCTGCGTGGGGAAGAACTGCGCACGCGCCTGCTCGGTGCTCCCGGCGCTCCGGCGTACCATGTCCAGCACCTCGTCGCGCAGGCCGCTCACCGCCACGCGCACCTCCCGCTCGCACAGCCGCGCGAAGAGCTTGACCAGCTCCTCCGCGGCCTCGGTGTCCAGGCGATCGATGGTGTGGCCGGCGAGCAGCACGTGGCGCGCCGCGGGGCGGCGGGCGAGGCAGGCGCTGAGCTGCTCCCCGAAGGCGCGGCTGGTGGCGAAGTTCAGCGGGCCGTCGAAGCGCACCGCGACGATCCGCGGGCACAGCGCGAGCCGGTGGCGGCGCGCGTCGCGCAGCGAGCCGTCCGCGTGGAGCGCCAGCTCCACCACCCGCGGGATCAGGTTGCGGAAGGGGCAGTCGGGCTCGTCGAGCCCCTCGTGGGCCGCGGCGTGGAGGTCGGCGACGGCCAGGTACTCCGAAGGCACGATGTCGTTCAGGCCGATGGTGTCGGCGAGGCCGCTGCGACCGAGGGTCTCGAGGGCCTCGTCGGTGACGCTGGCGAGCGCCACCCGATAGTCGGCCTCGCGCACCGCCTGGATCAGCGACCCGAGGTTGTCGGCCTCGCCGCGCTCCAGCCGGTGCAAGGTGCTGGCGACGAGGACGATGCTCCGCACGCTCGGGCGGCGCTTGGCCCAGCGGATGAACTCCGATTGGATCGCCCGGCGGCTGCCCAGCGGTAGCGGTCCGTCGAAGCGCAGCACGCCGATGGCCCGGCACACGCGGAGTTGCTGGCGGCGGGCGTCGCGCAAGGTCCCGTCGGGGTGCAGCGACAGCTCGGTCAGGCGTGGCGCCAGTGGCTCGAGCGGGCACTCCTCCTCCGACGAGCCGGTGTGCGCCCGGGCGTAGATGCCGGCCACCGCCGCGGCCTGCGTCGGGTACATGCTCTCGTCGCCCACCAGGTTCGCGACCTTGGTGCGCTCGAGGACGGTCTGCACCTCGTCCTTCATGCCGCTGAATGAGACGGCGAACCCGTCGGCGCGCAGCTTGCGCACCAGCTCCCCGAGCTTGTGCGCCGCCGCCTCGTCCACGCCGCTGACGCCATGGATGACGAGCAGGACGTGACGGAGCGTGGGGCGGTCGCTGACCCGGCTGAGGATCTCCTGCTCGAGGAAGGCGGTGTTGGCGAACGAGAGGGGGGCGTCGAAGCGGAAGGCGGCGATGTGGCGGCAGCAGGCGAGCCCGTGGCGGTCGGCGGCGCGCAGCGACCCGTCGGGGTGCAGCGACACCTCGACCACCGGCGGCATGGCCTGCCGGAAGGGGCAGTCGGGCTCGTCCGAGCCCGCGTGGGCGGTGGCGTAGAGCTCGCTGACCGCCAGCGCGCGCGTCGCGTGGAAACGCGCCGCGCCGATGCGGTCGTAGAGGTGCGAGCGCCTGAGGACGTCCACTACCGGGTCGGGGAGGCCCGAGAAGGAGACCTCGTACCCGGCGCCGCGCAGGTTGTCGACGACGTGGCGCAGCGTCTCCTCGCCCGAGGCGTCGATCTCGCTGATGCCGTTGCCCGAGATGAGCACGTGCCTGAGCTGCGGCTTGTCGGCGACCCGGCCGAGGATCTCGTCCTCGAGGTAGGCGACGCTGGCGAAGTTGAGCGGCCCCTCGAAGCTCACCACCGCCAGGTGGCGGCAGGTGCGCAGCTCGTGGCGGCGGGCGTCCCGCAAGGCCCCGTCCGGGTGCGGCGCCAGCTCCACCACCGTCGGCCGCATGGTGCGGTAGAGGTAGGCCCCGAGCGAGAGGGCCACGCCCATGGCGATGCCCCACTCGAGGTGCGGCGCGAAGACCAGCGTGCCGAGGAAGGTCACCACCCCGACCACGCCGTCGAGCCGGTTGGCGCGCCAGGCGTGAACGAAGCCGCCGACCCTCACGAGCCCCAGGACCGCGACCATGATGATGGCCGCCAGCACCGCCTGGGGGAGGTGGTAGAGCAGTCGGGCGAGGAAGAGGAGGACCACCAGGACCACCAGGCCCGACACCACGTTGCCGAGGCCGGTCCGGGCGCCCGCCTGGAGGGCGACCGCCGAGCGGGAGAACGACCCCGACACGGGATAGCTGAGGGCCAGGGAGCCGACGAGGTTCGCGAGGCCCTGCCCCACCAGCTCCTGGTTGGCGTCGAGCTTCTGCCTGGTGCGGGCGGCCATGGCCTTGGCGATCGAGATCGCCTCCATGAAGCCCAGGAGGGAGATGATGAGCGCCGCCGGCAGCAGGTGGAGCACCGCGCGCCCGTCCACCTGCGGCGGCCGCAGGGCCGGCACCCCTTTCGGCACCGTGCCGACGACGGCGCCGCCGCCCTGGAGCGGGAGCGCCGCCGCCACGAGCGGGCGGCTGCCCACCTGGAGCCGCCAGGCCCCACGCTCCACCGCGACGCCTGCCGGGATCGCGCCGTCGAGGTGGAGCTGCCCGTGGCCGTCGCGGCGCAGCCGGAATCCCTGCAGCTCCACACGCCGCGAGTCGATCGCCGCGCGCGCCTCGGCCAGGCAATCGGCGAGCAGGCCCGACATCTCGTGCAGCGCCAGCACCGACCGGGGCCCCGGCGGTGGGTGGGTCCCCCCCTTCGCCGCGACCAGGCGGACCACGTCGCGCGGCGCGTGGCAGCGCTCGCACACCGAGTTGCCGCGGGTGGCCAGCTCGGAGCGGGCCTCCTGGCTCGCGGCCTTGGTGCGCTCGAGCGAGTCCCTCAGCGCGAGGGCCTCGTTGAACCCGGCGATGGCCTGGCGCACGCTCGGCGCCTCGATCCGGGCGAGCGGTACCGTCTCCGCCCGCTCGTAGCCCACGGCCCAGGCGAGCGCGGTGCAGAGGACCGCGGCCACGAGGACGTTGGGGAGCCGCGGCAGGAACCGCTTGAGGGCCAGCATGATCAGCAGGGCGAGCACCGCCATGCCGAGCGTCGGCCAGTGGGTCTCGGTGAGCGCCGCGCGGACCACGCGGTAGACGGTCTCGTAGTGGTACGGCGCCTTGTGCTCGACCACGCCGAAGAGCTTGGCGAGCTGGGAGGTCGCGATGATGAGGGCCGCGGCGTTGGTGAACCCGTTGACGACCGGGTGGGAGAGGAAGTTGACGATCATGCCGAGCCGCAGCAGCCCGAGGAGGAGCTGCACGCCGCCGACCAGCAGCGCGAGCAGGACGGCGTACGCCACGAACTGCTCGCTGCCGGCGGTGGCCAGCGGCTCCAGCGCCGCCGCGCACACCAGGGAGACGACCGCGACCGGTCCGGTGGCGAGCTGCCGGCTGGACCCGAACAGGGCGGCGACGATCGGGGGCAGGAAGGCGGCGTACAGGCCGTAGTAGGGTGGCAGCCCGGCGAGCTGGGCGTAGGCCATCGACTGCGGCACGAGCACCAGCGCCACGGTCAGGCCGGCGAGCAGGTCGGCGCGCAGCACTGCGCCGTCGAACCCCTTGAACCAGGCGACGAAGGGGAAGATGCGGCGCAGTATCGCCATCGGTGGTCGCTCGTCAGCCGCGGGCCCGCATTCAGCGAATATGCACCGCTCCGACGGGTGCCGTCAATCATCGTCCCGACCGCGGCCCGACCGCGGCGCCGGGCGCCAGGAGGTGTCGACTCTACCCTGCAACTAGCCAGGATCATGACATCACTCCGGGGCGAGCTATTCGCGCTGCCCCGTTTTCGCGCGCCAGCGACGCAAGCGATCGATATTGCAGAGGCGAGGCGCTTACAAGTTGCCGGAATTGACCAGGCACCTATGGCACTCAACCCCCTCGGAGAGGCTGATTCTTGGGGT